>JBJFHV010000408.1:0-7160 GCA_051894015.1 Acutalibacteraceae bacterium
AGCATGTATTGGCGAAACGATTCCTATAAATTTGCCTTTGTCTTAACGGACGCCAACTATAAAACCAATAACACGTACGGTTATTCGAGTCTGTCAGACGTTGCGGATGCTTTGAAGGAAAAAGAAATCTATACTTCTGTTATCACTTCTTCCAGCTACAGCAGCACATACAGCACTTTATACAACAAGACCGGCGGTATATATGCCAATATATACTCATCGGATTTTAAATCCGAAATGCTGAATCTTGCCGACTCCATTATTGAAGCAACAGCCAGAAAGATGGAATTAAAGCTTTCAGAGCCGAGACTTTTATACAACCTCACGGTGTGCTATCTTGCCAATGACAATACATCGCGGTCTGAGGACTATAAATCATCGCTGAAAAGAATGCTGAATGAATATGCGAATGATATTGCCGAAACAAGTGACGGTCATGTGTTGATAAATAAGGTATGTTTATTCAGTACGGATGATCGATTAAACTTCTTTGATACTGACAATTTCGCCTCCATGGCGGATATTCAGATTCAAACCAGGGAAAAAGATGACGGAAAATGGTGGAATAATGTTACAATACATACGAATGCACATCCAAGCGGATTTTATTTCAGTGATGAGATACCCAGTTCTGTCAGCATTCAAAAATTTACAAATTTAAAAGATGAATCAAGATATGCAAACAGAAATGGTTTTCGCAGAATTCAGATGAGCGGTTCGGGTGTAAGCAATTATAAAACAGATACTTTCACTAACGATCCGTTCACTTATGCTGAAACACTCACTCATGAAAGTGGGCATTATGTTTTTGGCTTGTTTGATGAATACTTAGACAAAGATGGATCAGAGTGGGGGGTACAGTATACAAAGCCTTATTCCGAATACGGACTGATGGATCATCAAAACGATGATATTGAGATGTCCAAAGCAGGAATTGATTATTCTTATTTTGGTGCCTCTATTCCAAACAATCAAGATAACAGACACACCAATCAGTCATACCAAAATCACGGCTCTTGCGAAGATACTTTGGCTACTCTTATCGAAAAAGGGACAGGCTTATTCGGACAATATCTTGAAAACACCGGCAACTATGTTGCCACTTATTCAAAAGTCAACACTTCAAGCGACCGAAGAGCCTCCTATTCTTACGCAGGATTGTCCGAAAGCGATTATGTTCCTCTTCCCGGAAGCGGTGGCGGAATCAGAGCCATGTCTTCCGCTCGAACCTTGTCCACTTCAAGTGTTTCTCCGGAGTATTTCGACGATTATGAGAAAAGTGAAACTTTAATCGGAAACTGTGCTTTTTCAGCTTCGGGCAGTTCCGTCGTAATGACCGTAATCCCTGTAAGCGGAAAGACTTATTCCGTTTATACCCTCTCATCCGACAGTACAAAATACACAAAAATCGAATCCGTCAAAAGCGGAAGTAACTTATTATTTACCGTCCCGATGAATCCGGATAATATCGTTGAAGTCAGACTCGTTGAAGACGATACTTCCTATAATACATTTTATTTTGATTCGTCAGACACAACCGATACGGGTTACATTTATGCCTCGGCTGACAATTGCGTTCAGGCTTATGCGTCCAATAATACATCAACCATGTATGTAATAATTGCGGACAACACCGCCAGAACCAACGGCAGCTATGTTTCCGTCAATCAGTCAACTTATATCATGAACAACAATTCCGCAGCAATCACCGGCGGTGAGATTTACTCGGTCGCCCATCGTCTTGCGGACATTGACTATTCAACACTCAGCTGGTTTGTTTACAAAAACGGTACCTGGACAAAACTGGCGACAGATTATTCGGAAGAAGAAAATCTGAATATCGGTGCACGAGCCGATACGGTCGGTGAAGGTTTATACGTTCTTATGGCGAAAAACTCCTCCACCGGCACTGCAAAGGCTTTGACCGATCTGACTTACAAAACTTCGCCGGACACTGACGGTCAGGTTACTGTTTCGTTTAAAGATGCAAACACCAACACCAAATACTATAACATTTATTACAGCAGCAAAAACTTCACTTCCGCAACCGAAGACGGTGTATTATGCAAAACGTATAATGCTTCGGACGGAACTTCGCTTTTGTTGAATCTGTATAACAAAGAAAGCAAGTTCTATATTGCTGTTGAAGCAGTTATGGAAAACGGCAGCAAAACCGCATTGCAAAAGCTTACTGTTGAAACCGCAGCCGCTGACTCTGACGGAGACGGCATTCCTGACTGGTATTGTAATAAATATCTTCTTTGGCCTGCCGACGGAACCGAAAAAGATATCGCGAACAGCGATGATGACGCAGACGGACTTACCAACCTGGAAGAATATATCGGCGGAAGCGATCCCAAAAATCTTAACGACCCCGTATACACGGCAAATATTCCGGTTGAAGGAATCAAAGTATCATTAAGCAGCTACAAAATGCTGATCAACAAAACAAAAACC
This sequence comes from Acutalibacteraceae bacterium, assembly GCA_051894015.1. Classification (GTDB taxonomy): domain Bacteria; phylum Bacillota; class Clostridia; order Oscillospirales; family Acutalibacteraceae; genus UBA6857. Next base: position 2,458 of record JBJFHV010000408.1, read on the forward strand.
ATCACCGCTACAATTTCTCCTAACAACGCATCGGACAAATCCATTGTGTGGGTTTCCGACGATGAAGGGATTGCAACCGTAACGGCAAAGGGCGCTTCGTGCGTAATAAAAGCTGTCGGAACCGGTACAACGGTTATTAATGCGGTTACCGAAGACGGCGGTTATGCAGCAACCTGCACCGTAACAGTCTATTGTAATCACTCCTATTCCACCAGCTGGACAGTCGATACGCCGGCAACCACAAGTTCTTCCGGATCCAAATCACATCACTGTACCATTTGCGGCGACAAAAAGGATATCACCATAATTCCGAGGATCAATTCCTGTGAATTGTCAAGCTATTCGTATTTTTGTGACGGAAAAGCGAAAACTCCTGCCGTCACCGTGAAGGACTACAACGGAAATAAGCTTACCGTCAACAAAGACTATAAGCTCACCTACTCTTCCTCAACAAGAGCGGCAGCCGGATCCTATAACGTTCTGATCACCTTTATGGGCGACTATTCCGGTACAAGAACGCTTTACTATTCTATTTATTCAACCGTAAAGAATCTGCGAAAAACCGAGTCGGATCTGAGTATGGTTTCTTTGACGTGGGATGCTCTTACCGGTGCTTCCGGTTACAAGGTTTACAGAAAACTGTCTTCCGATACGTCTTATAAACAGATTGCGACCGTTAAGACAACTGCATTTACCGATAAAAGCGTCAGTGTCAATAAGGAGTATTACTATGTTGTAAGACCTTATAACAGCTACGCGGTCGGAACCGACAGTTATTCCGTATATTTCAGCACCATTATCGGCGTTCCGAGCATATACGTTTATGTTTCCGATACGGGGACTCTTGAAATTGATACATACAAGTCATCAAATTCGTCCGGCTATGAATTGTTCAGAGCGACAAGCGAAACCGGAAAATATTCGCTGATCAAATCCTCTTCTTATAGTACCTATTATGATACATCGCTTACCGTCGGCAAAACCTATTACTATAAAGCGCGATCTGTTGCGTTAGTCAACGGTAAGAAGTATTACAGTAATTATTCTACTGTAAAATATGCAACGGCCGGTATATCCACTCCGTCCTATCCGAAAGTTTCCGTATCCGGAGAAACTTCTCTCAGATTGAGTTGGGAAGCCATGCCGGGCGTTACAGGGTACTACATTTATCGAAGCGAATCGTCTTACGGCTCCTATAATTATATCGGCACAACAACCGGTACCGCGTATACAGACAAAAATTTAACAACCGGTAAATATTACTACTATAAAATTTCGGCGTATACGACTGTTTCGGGTAATAAGATTTTCAGTTCCATGAGTTCCTACAGCAGTGCCGCCCCCTCTTTTACATACCCGTATAATGTTTCTGTCACAAACAGCAGTCTGACGACTCACACCGTTTCCTGGGCAAAACCGACGGGGGCAAAAGGGGTGGAACTGTCAGTCAGTGTCGGAAATTCATCTTCTTACAACGTTGTCGGAGAGTTTACTTCTTCCTCCTATACGAATAAGAATGTTGACTATTCGCTGACATATTATTACAAACTGCGCTCATATAGAATCGTATCCGGTGAAAAGCAATACAGCGGTTATACAACCATCAGTTATCGGTCTTTGCTTCCCCAGGTAACCGGTTTGAAAGCAACAAATCTTTCCGCAAGCTCGATCCGTCTGAGCTGGAACAAGGTCAGCAATGCCACCATCTATTATGTTTATCGTTCGTCATCTCTGAACGGTTCCTATTATATGGTCGGTTCAACCGAGTCTACCAAGTACGATATCACCGATTTGACGCTTGATACAAGACATTTCTATAAAGTAGAAGCCAGACGAAGCGTGAACGGCATCACTAATTACGGTATTGTCAGCAAACCTGTCAGCAAGGTGGTTCTGATCCCCGCAACGGCAATCACTTCCATCAAAAATGTTTCCTCAACTTCGATGAAAATTGCATGGAAGAAAGTTGACGGAGCAACATCGTACAGCTTGTATCGGTCAACATCGAAGAGCAGCGGTTACTCTCTTGTGAAATCCGGAATCACTTCCACTTCTTATACCGACACCAAGCTCACTTACGGAAAGACATATTATTATAAGCTGAAAACTGTTTATACGGTTTCAGGAATTGCCAACGTTTCTGATCTTTCTTCTTATGTTTCAAAGAAAGTGGTTCTTGTTCCTCCTTCTCTGACGGCGGCGGCAAACTCTTTGACCAGCATTAAACTGACCTGGACCAAGGATACCGGCGTCACAGGTTATGAGATTTATCGCTCTGCATCATCCGGCGGTAAGTATACAAGAATTAAAGTGATAACAAAAGCCTCAACTTATACTTACACCGATACATCGCTGACGGCCGGAAAGACCTACTATTACAAAATCAGAACTTATAAAACGGTTAATAAAAAGAACGTATATTCATCGTTAAGCGGCGCCGCCTATGCAAAGGCAAGTCCGCCGGCAGTGACTGGAATAAAAGCGTCCGGTATTACAACTTCCTCCGTCAAGCTTTCCTGGAACGCCGCTTCGGGAGCAAAATACTATAAGATTGAGCAATATAATTCAAGCACCAAGAAGTGGGCGGCAATCAAAACGGTTTCTTCAACATCGTATACCGTTACAAAGCTTACGGCCGGAACAATCTATTATTTCCGTATCACGGCGATTGACAGCACAAAAAAGATCAGCGGAAAAGCAAGTTCGACCTTTAAGACATCCACACTGACAGCTGCACCGACCATAAAACTTGCTTCGACAAAATCGAAAACGGCAACAGTAAGCTGGAACAGTGTAAAAGGAGCTAAGTCTTATATTGTCTATCAATCTTCCGATGGTAAAACGTGGACCAAAGCTGCAACAACGGCAAAGACTTCTTATACCATCACAAACTTGACCGGCGGAAAAAGGATCTATGTTAAAGTTCGGGCCGGCAATGCCTATAAGCTGTATTCGGCATACAGTGCAACAAAATACGTGACTGTTATGAAATAAACACAGCATTTCCGCCTTACGGCTCTTCAATGAGAGCTGTAAGGCGGTTTTTATGTAAGTTCCCCATCAAAATCGGCAAGAATTTTTCAATCAATTTACAAAGATTATTGATATATCGGCAATAATCATGTATAATTTTTTATGTATCGGCATTCAGGAATCGGCAATATACTGACAACCGCCGAAAAAAGCCGGGTATTTTTACACAAAGGAGAAAGTAATGAAAAGGAAAAAGAAAATCAAAATTGCGGCAATTATCACGGTCTCTGTGCTATGCGTTGCCGTCGCGGCCGTCGGTATTCATTTAGGCTACGCAAAAACGACGGAAGACACAAAGGAATATACAGTAAATACAGACGAAAATCCGCTTCGGGTTGCCGTCATCAGCGACTTGCAGCTTCCCGACAGCGAAAGCAAAACCACGCATCAGTACGAATCTTTTGAAAAAACACTGACCATGCTGAAAAATAAAGGCATGGACGTGCTGATTATTGCCGGAGACTTTACCGACCTTGCAACCGAAAACGCATACGGTTCATACAAAGAAATATATGATAAAGTTATGGGCGACGGAGAAAAACCGATCCCTCTTTATATTATGGGTAATCACGATTACTGGCTTGCTCCTTTTGTTGATTCATGGCAAGTCGCCACCCCTGCAAAGATGCAAAAACGTTTCACCGCGTTTACGGGCGAATATCCGTACAGCCATAAAATTATCAACGGCTATCATTTTATTTGCTGGAGCTCGTCTGACGGATCGTACGACAAGTCGTATTCGGACAAGGAATGGATCAGAAACGAGCTTGACAAGGCCGTTGCCGCTGATCCGGAAAAGCCGATCTTTGTCATCTCTCACCTCAACCCGTCTGATACCGCTTACGGCTCCGATGAATGGGGAAATGCGGACATCGCGGACGTATTAAAGGATTACAAGCAGGTGATTTCCATTTCGGGTCACTCCCACTACTCTCTTATCGACGAACGCTCGATCTGGCAGGGAAACTATACGGCATTCACAACACAAAGTCTTGATTATATTGAGCTTGAAAGCGGCAAGTTCAACGGAAGTATTCCCGTTGACGCATACGGAAACACACTGGCCGACAAAATGCCCGGCTGTTTATACATGGAGATCGAAAACGACAAGGTCACCATAAACCGCCTTGAGGCGAACACCGGAAAAGAGCTGAAAGAGCCTTGGATTATCCAAGCGCCCTTCGGAAGCGAGGAAAGCCTTTCTTCCTATACCGACGCAAGAGCAGAAAGCAACAAAGCGCCGAGACTCAGCATACTTTTAAAAGCCGCTGTGAGCGATATCAAGGATGTAAACGGCAACGCACAGAAAATGCTGTCATTTAAAGCCGGCAAAGATGATGATTTTGTTCATTCCTATAAGCTGAAGTTTTTGGACAGCGAAAAAAACACACTTGAATTTGATGAAGTTGATTATGACGGGCACATCGTCCGCTACGATGAAAACGGCAATACGATTCGCTTTGGAAATGAAAACTACGAAAGCGGAAGTTCAAAGAAGATTTCCGAAGTGCTCTATTTCAGCGACTTCGTTCTCGGTCTTGAAAACATGTCTGAAACCGTGCAGCTCAGACTTCCTGCCACCCTGCCCGACAATGCCGAATATGTTGCAATAACGGCCATTGATTCATGGGGACTTGAAAGCAATACGGTTGTTCGTAAGCTTGGATAAC
>JBJFHV010000409.1:0-7134 GCA_051894015.1 Acutalibacteraceae bacterium
GGAAAGATTCTTGCCGCAACGCCGATGAACCGCTTCGGCGAGCCGGAAGAGCTTGAGGGAGCGCTTCTGTTCCTTTGTGACGAGGCGTACTCTTCCTTCATCACCGGTACAACGATTGCCGTTGACGGCGGATTTAACGCGTACTCGGGCGTATGATGCGGTGATTTGCACTTAAATGCGGTGCAAATCACCTAAATGAATAATGAATAGTGAATAATGAATAGTGAATGATTGAGGTCGCGGGTTTACGCTGTACCAAAGGAAGGTTCTTTCCCGCAGAGCAGGCCTGTTCGCTGAGGGGAGTTTGTAGATTATAAGTGACGGGAAGCTTTTCGGCTTCGGATGAGATTCATCCAAAGGCGGGACGGCGGACGACAAAACCCCTTTTTGGGGTTTTGTTTTTGCCGCGGCCTGCGGCCGCGGCAAATGTGCGGCTTCGCCGCACCCGACCGCCTTGGTTTCCCACGGGAGCAGGAAAGCGCGCGACCGTAATTACGCATTAAAAATCCAACTCTTGAATCCATTCATTTCAACAAAAAGGAAGTCCTGAATTTATGTATAAAGCTGTAATTTTTGACCTTGACGGAACGCTGCTGAACACCCTTGACGATCTTGCCGCAAGTGTCAATTTCGCGCTGAAAGACTGCGGTTATCCCGAAAGAACCGTAAAAGAGGTTCGTGCCTTTATCGGAAACGGCGTCATTAAGCTGATGCAGCGAGCCACCCCCGACGGAATCGGTCAGCAGGAGTTTGACCGCTGCTTCGAAAGCTTCCGGACGCATTATCTTAAGCATATGTTTGACACCACGAAGCCGTATGACGGGATTCTGCCGCTGCTCGATTCTTTGAAAGCCGTCGGAATCAAAACTTCGGTCGTTTCCAATAAGCTTCATTCGGGTGTTGTGGGGCTTTGTAAGGACTTTTTCGGCGACCGGCTGACCTGCGCTTTCGGCGTCCTCGACGAAAGCGAGCGCAAACCCGCCCCGGCAAATGTATTCAAGGCACTCAAGGAAATGAATGTTGAAGCCTCGGACTGCGTTTATGTCGGTGACAGCGAGATCGATGTTCAGACCGCAAACAATGCCGGACTTGACTGCATCGCCGTGACGTGGGGATACCGGGATCTTGATGTGTTACAAGCAAACAGTCCGAAATACATAATCGATAACCCTCAAGAGATACTTGAAATTGTTAAATAGTGAAACAGATACTCCGCCGTATATGCCGCAGATGCAAAATACGGCGGATTTCTTTGTGCTTTGTTACAATGAATTTTTTAAAATGATAAAAATTTGTTATAATTGTACAGTATTTATGGTTTTCTGTTGATTTTTTATGAACTTTATGCTAAAATCTATTAAGAATCGGCGGCAAAAATGTTGTTTCTGCCGCCGAAAATTCTTTATAATAAAGAGGCGGTATCAATGAAAGAGGCGGTAAAACGGCTGGAACGCGGCACCTGCTGTGAAAACGGAATCAATCCGAAAGCGGTTTACGATTTTATTACGAGATGTGAAAAAGAAGACCTCGGCGTCAACAGTATCATGCTTTTAAAAAACGGAAAGGTGGTAGCGCAAGGCTGTCACACACCGTACAGCAACGAAACGAAGCACATTATGTACTCCCTTTCAAAATCCGTCACGGCAACGGCGCTCGGTTTCGCGGTTGACGAAGGAAAAATCAGTCTGGACGACTCCATTTGTATGTTTTTCCCCGAATACGGAAAAAGGGGCAAGAATGCCGATATCACAGTCCGCCATCTTGTGACGATGACCTCGGGTAAGCTGATCGGAATGGCAAAAAACCGGCACGATAAGGACTGGGTGAAGATTTTCTTCGACTCTCCGTCCGTGGCAAAACCGGGTAAGGTCTTTATGTACCTGAATGATAACTTTTATATGCTTTCCGCAATCATCAGCCGCGTGTATGGCGAAACGCTGGTGGACTTCCTTTATCCGAGACTGTTTGAGCCACTCGGAATCGAAAAGCCCGTCTGGGAAACCGACAAGTTCGGCTATGCTGCCGGCGGTTGGGGACTGTATCTGAGCGTTGAGGACGTTTCGAAAATCATGCTTTGCTATGCACAAAAAGGAAAGTGGGACGGACAACAGATTCTTTCCGAAGAATGGATTGAAGAAGCGACTTCTTATCAGGTGCCGACTGTTAAGCGCGGACACATTGATAACACCATGGGCTACGGCTACGGCTTTTGGCAGACCTCATTGCCCGAAACCTACAGAGCCTACGGACTTCACGGTCAGTTCGGTTATGTTTTCAAAGGTAAGGATACTGTGCTGACGCTGGCAAGCGGAATTTCAAAGGACGAGCATCTTTCCGATGCAATTAATGATATGGTCGAAACCCTTTGGGACGAGCCGGTAGTCGAATACGAAGAAAAGCTTCGGGATCTTTTGGCGTCGCTTGGGGATAAGGACGATCTGCCGGAAACCGAACGGAATACCGAACTTGAGCACTATTATAATCATCGGGTGCTGAAAACCCATTCTTCCTCTTTTGCTTCGATGCTCAACGCCACTGTCACAACGGTTATGGACGAGGCAATCGGCCATATTGACCGCTTCTCGCTGAGCCTTGAGGGTGACGATTTATATATGATCTGGAATGAGGGCCTTTACATAAACAAAATCAAGCTCGGTATGCATAACCGGTATGAATATTCCGATGTAGTGCTTGCGGGACTGAACTATACCGCCTGCTCGAAAGCCGCATGGACAAAGGAAAAAGAGCTGACCGTGCTTGTCCGCCTTGAGCAGACCTGCCACGTCCGCCGCCTTATTTTTGATTTCTCCGATGAAAAGAAAATCAGAATCAAAAACGACTCATTCCCCGATATGCCGAATTTAGCGGCGCACTATATGGACTTTTCCGGTTTCCCGCTTCCGCCGAAAATCGAAAAGCTGCTTGTTAAGTATGTCGCACCGGGTGTTCTGCTTCTGGGCGAGCCGAATTTCAAGGTGTCCTGAAAAGAGTACAGACAGGAGATTTCAGATGTCAGATTGCGTCTGATCTCCGTATGATAAAAAGCCGACTGCTTGATGCAATCGGCTTTTGTTGTTATTGGCCGAGTCTTAATGACTCGATGATTCTTTTTTTGTATGCGATGAACTCCGGTGTCAGCGTGAAGTCGTTTGTCCGCGGCTTCTTTTCGTCAATCGTGATTTCGTCGCTGATTACGCCGGGCGCACCCGAGAGAATGTAGATTCTGTCCGAAATCAGAATCGCCTCGTCGATGTCGTGCGTGATGAAGAGGGTAGACAGCCTGATCTTCTGCATGATATCAAGGTACCATTCATGAATCGCACTTTTCGTGATCGTGTCAAGCGCGCTGAACGGCTCGTCAAGAAGAGCGACTCCGTCCGAGCAAAGATACGTCCGAAGAAGCGCCGCACGCTGTCTCATGCCGCCCGAAAGCTCGGCGGGATAGTGGTTTTCGGTGCCATCAAGCCCGAACTCGGCAAACAGCGGCTGTGCCTTTTCTCTTGCCTGCTTCTTTTTCATACCCTTGATGACAAGCGGCAAAGCTACATTGTCAAGCACGGTGTAATACGGCAAAAGCAGGTCCTTTTGAAGCATATAGCTGATTTTACCGGGCTTTCCCGTCATGTCCTCGCCGTTTAAAAGCACCCGTCCGCTGTCGGGCTTGTATAAACCCGAAATGCAGTTAAAAAGCGTTGTTTTTCCGCTTCCGCTCACGCCAAGAAGGCAGACAAGCTCGCCCTCGTCAAGGTGAATACTGATATTTTCGATTATCTTTTTTTCGCCGAAGCTTTTCGATATTTCTTCGGTTTTCAAAAATCCCATCGGTGCTCAGTCCTTACTGAATGAAATCGTTGGTGAAGCCTGTGCCTTTTTCCAGTCTCTTTTCAACAAGCTCGTTGTCGGAAAGCCACTTATAGAAGTTGTCCCAACGGTTGGCGTCAAATACGCCCCACTCGTCGGCGTCGGCCTTGTACTGCTTCGAAATCCATTTCTGGCTTGCGGTGACAAGCTCCTCGGAGCCCTTGAGCGAACCGGTGGTGTCGCCGTCGATGAGAATCTGTGCGCTTTCTTCCGGGTTCTCGATCGCAAACTCATAGCCCTTCTTCGTAGCGGCAAGGAAAGCCTTTGCGGTTTCGGGATCGTTCTTCAAAAAGTCATTGTTCGCAATAATCATCGGGGTGTAGTAGTCGAAAACGTTGTCGATGCTGATGAAATCGAAATAGTCAAATTCAAGACCCTGAAGCTCAGCGGCAACGCCGGCCCAACCGTAATAGATCCAGATGGCGTCGGTGTCCTTGTTCTTGAGCGCGGCAGCTTCGTCGGTTACGGTCGAGGGAATCAGATTCAGCTTCGAGAAGTCTCCGCCGTCTTTTTCCATAACGTATTTTACGATAGCCTTTTCGACAGGAAGATCCCATGTGGAGTAGGTCTTGCCTTCAAGTCCCTTCGGGCGGTCAATGCCTTCGCCTTTTCTGGAGATGATACCGGAAGTGTTGTGCTGTAAAATGGCGGCAACAGCGGTAACACCGATCGGCGTGTCACTGGCAAAAGAAGCGGCGATGGTGTCCTGGAAAGAAATCGCAAACTGAGCCTGACCGGCGGCGCACATCAGTTCGGCACCGTCCTCGGGCGGCTGAACGATTGTCAGCTTGATGCCGGCATCTTTGTAGTAGCCTTTTGCGTCGGCAACATAAAAGCCGGTGTGGTTGGTGTTCGGCGTCCAGTCAAGGCAAAGGGTGATTTCCTTAAGACCGTTTTCATCGGTTTTGAGGGTTTCGCCTGCGGCGGTTGTTTCCGAGCCGTCGGCGGCTGTGGTTTCGTTGTTGTCGCTCTTTGCACAAGCGAAAAGCGAGAGTGCAAGTACGAGCGTCAGAAGTACGCTGATTACTTTTTTCATGTTTTTTTACTCCTTTTGTTTCATGAATTAAAATTTTACTCAGTCTGTGACCGTTCGTCTTTGATTCTTTCCCACGGGGTGCACAGCTTTTTGATGACAGAAATCAGCAGCATCAATAAAAGGCTTATCACCGAAATAAAGATGATGACCGAAAACATTTTGTCAAAGGCATACGCTTTTTTGACCCTTGTCATGTAAACGCCTAAGCCCTCGAAGCCGCCGAGCCATTCGGAAATGACTGCGCCGACAACGGCGTAGGAGGCGGACACCTTCAGTCCCGAAAAGAACTGCGTCAGAGCACCGGGCAGCTTGATGTAGCGGAAAATCTGAATCCGCTTGGCTCCCATGCTCCGCATAAGGCTTACCGCATCAGCGTCAACGCTCCGGTAGCCGTCAAGAAGCGACACGGTGATCGGGAAAAAGGTGGTCACCACAACAAGCGTGATTTTCGGCGCCATTGAAAAGCCCATCCACAGCACCAATAGCGGTGCAATGGCGATCGTGGGTATGGTCTGCGAAATGACAAGAAGCGGATAGACCGCTTTGTACAGAAACGGAAAGCGATCCATAAGCGTGGCGATTACAAACGCAAGCACGATTCCGAGCAGGAGTCCGTAAATCGCTTCCTGCAAGGTGACGGCCGCGTGCTGCATGAGAATCGGAAAGTCATTGACAAATGCTTTTCCGACGTCAACGGGTGACGGCAGCATATACGCCGGGACGATTTCGCCCTCGCAAAGCGTAAACCATAAGAGCACCACCGCAAGGATTGAGACGATCGGTGCGGTTTTACTTGTGATGTTTTGATACTTTCTGGTCAATGGTCAACACACCGCCCTCCGGCTTATAGGTGATTTTCACATAAGCGGAAACGGACGGACAGCCCGCCTTGATGGCAACCTTCTGACATTCTTTTACGATGTCTAAAAGCTGATCGTAGTCGTCGCCCTCGATGGTTGTTTCAAAGGGACCGACATAATAGTTGAGCCCGGTGCTTTTGATGTAGTCGATGACCTCATCTACGATGCGCACAAGCTCATCTGTGTTTTCCGCCTGCGGCAGAACCTGAATGGCTACACTTGCTGTCATTTTTTTACAGCTCCTTTCGAAAAAATTTTTTTCAATCAAACAGAAACGCCACGGATAACTCCCGTGGCGAAAAAAGCTTTTAAACTTCCTACGTCGGCATTATCCGCATCAGGTTAAGGGTCAAAGACTCCGGTCTTTATCTCAGCCGAGCAATATCAGCACCCCTGTTTGATTTGATTTTATATTAGCACCCCGAGCGCAAAATGTCAAGAAGTTCGGGGAGATTTCTGCGGCCGTTTGCGCCGACAAAAAAACAGACAGACGGCAATCGTAAAAGAAAGGCCGTACTGTCTGTCAATCATCTTAAGAAACGGTTATTTGACCGGGTATCTGTATTCGCCGAGCCATTCGGAGGTACAGAAGCGTCTTGCTCTGACAACGACTTCGTTTTCGTAAACCTCAATCTGCAGGCCTGCGCCGGAATCGTCCTGAACGCCGTCGGCCGGTAAATCCGTGCACTTCGGAACAATGATCTTATAGGTGTCATCGCCCCATTGTCCTGTTTCAATCTCAGTTGCGTGGTTGTGACCGTTGATGAAGAAGACATTGTGATGCTGCATCAGAACATAGAGAAGCTCCGCACCGTTTTCGTCGATGTAATCAAGCGGATGGTGGCAGAATACGAACGAGGGGACACCCTTTTCGTCTGCCTTGGCCAGCACGCCGTCAAGCCATTCGACCTGTTCTTTGGAAATTGTCGGCATGTCGGAAGCGTCCGCTTCGGAAGCCATAAACGCAAAGACGGCATGATCGAATTCCTGACTGTAATAATAGGGTGCTTCGACGTTTGTGCCGTGGAAGCTGTTGAAGCAGTTCCAGAAATAAGCCGCACGTTTTTCGAACACCTTTTCTCCGGCACCGTTGCCCGTGTCATGGTTGCCCATGGCGGTATAAACGGAAGCAGCGGGCTTGATGACGTCAATCAGACCGTTGAAAATCAGGTTTTCGGCAACCTGTCCGTTCATCGTGTTGTCGCCGAGGAAAACAAGCGCATCGTTTTGTGTTTTGCAATTTTTGACATCGTAAAGGGCACTGATGAATCTTTTGCTGGTCGTACTGTTGTTCGTTTCAACGTGAACGTCGGACAACACCGAGAAGTTCATCAGGCAGTTGTCCTTATCCTTAACATCGTACGAATTGGTCGGAAT
>JBJFHV010000410.1:0-7119 GCA_051894015.1 Acutalibacteraceae bacterium
GAAAAAACTCGGCTGAGAAAATGCGTACCAAAAGCGTTCTTTGCATACTTTCTGAAGCTTTGGTCGGGCCGTTAGACGGCAACACTGCCGCCTGAGTTTCTGCTTGATCGGACTTTCTTCCCGTGAAAACAGTTTCTTCTACTTGGTATGTGCCCGCGCGGCACTAGCGCAAAGGTAGAGATATAGAAAAAGTTAAATCCAAAAAGTACGAATCGACTTTTATCCCGACAAACTAAAATTTAGCAATATTCAGCCGAATATCTGCAGGTATCCATGCGAGTCTACCTGCGATTTGTCCGCGACAGTTTTTTTGATGACTTATAAAGTAAAGTGCTGTTTTTTTCTGCTCTTTCTCAAAAAACTTCTTGAACCCCTTTAAAAACCAGCCGTATTGTGATATACTATTATAAATTTCGGCTAATCAACACGAAAATATATAATATAATGAAAAGAAAGGACAGATATGGGTAAAACAATCGCAATTGTTAACCAGAAAGGCGGCGTCGGAAAGACTACTTCTGCCGTGAACCTTGCCGCCGCCGTCGGACAAAAGGGATATAAAACACTGCTTGTTGATATCGACCCGCAGGGCAACGCCACAAGTGGTCTCGGATTCCGGAAAAAGGATGTTGTGAAGTCCTCATATGATGTACTTGTCGGAGGAGAGAGTCCGTCAGATATTATCCAAGCGACAAAGTTTCGTAAGCTTGACCTGATGCCGTCGAATATGCAGCTTGCCGGTGCAGAACTCGAAATTGCAGATATGGAAAATAGGACGAGCCGGTTAAAAAGCGCTTTAATTTCAATTAAAGAAAATTATGACTTTATTTTTCTTGACTGCCCTCCCTCTTTGGGGCTTATTACCATCAATGCTCTTTGCGCTGTGGACAGTATTATCGTTCCGATTCAATGCGAATACTATGCGCTCGAGGGCTTGTCGCAGTTGATGAATACCGTAAGGCAGGTCAAACGCCTTTATAATCCGCTGATTGATATCGAGGGCGTACTGCTTACCATGTTTGACGGAAGACTGAACCTGACTCAGCAGGTTGTTTCTGAGGTGAAACGGTTCTTTCCGCAAAAGGTATATGCAACGGTGATTCCGAGAAATGTCCGCCTGAGTGAAGCACCGTCTTTCGGTCAGCCGGTCAGCTATTTTGACCGCGGATCAAAGGGCAGTAAGGCTTACGATGAGCTGGCAACAGAATTTTTGAGAAAGAACGGCTTGAAGCCGCAGGAAGCATAAAGGAGGCAGAAAATGGCACAGAAAAAGAAAAACGGTCTCGGAATGGGACTGGACGCTTTGTTTCTTGACAACTCCACCGAAGAAAATTCGGCAGGCTTTGTTTCGGTGAACATCAACGACATTGAGCCGAACCGTGAACAGCCGAGAAAGACATTCGACGAAGAAGCACTTTCCGAGCTTGCCGCCTCGATCGGTGAGCACGGAATCATTCAGCCGCTTGTTGTCCGTCCGATTGCCGACGGCGGGTATCAGCTGATTGCCGGTGAAAGACGCTGGAGAGCGGCAAGAATCGCAGGGCTCAACGAAGTGCCGGTTGTGATCAGAGAAATAACCGATTCCGAGCTTTTGGAATTGGCACTTGTTGAAAATCTGCAAAGGGAAGACCTCAACCCGATTGAAGAAGCGCAGGGACTTTCGCTTTTGATGGAAACCTACGAAATGACGCAGGAACAAGCGGCAAAACGGGTCGGAAAATCCCGTCCGGCGGTCGCCAATGCGGTCAGGCTTCTGCTTCTTCCGCCGAGCGTAGTGGACATGGTTCGTGAGGGAAAGATTTCCGCCGGCCACGCAAGAGCGCTGTTGGCTCTTTCCGACAACGAAAAGATCAAAGAGCTTGCCGACCGTATCATCAAAAAGGGCATGTCCGTCAGAGACACCGAGCGGCTTGTCAAGTTTATGATCAAAGAAGCCAAGGGCAAGAAAAAGCCGGCAAAAAAACGTGATATCTATTATGACGAGGTTGAGCTTGCTGTTTCCGACACGCTTGGACGCAAGGCAAAGGTCAACGTCAACGCCGCCGGAAAAGGCACAATTCAGATTGAGTTTTTCGGAAAAGAAGATCTCGAAAAGCTTATGAAAATATTTGAAAAGTAATGAAAAGGAGTAAGGACAAATGCTTGACATTAAACTGATAAGAGAAAATCCCGACCTTGTTAAGGCCGCAATGAAAACAAGAAACAAGGATATGGACGCCGCTGTTGACGAGATTATCGCAATCGACGGCAAAAGACGGGAACTGAGTGCAAAAAAAGAGGCACTCAAGGCAAAGCAGAACGCCGCAAGCAAGGAGATTCCGAAAATCAAAAAGGATGGCGGCGACATCAGCGCGATCATGGCGGAGATGAACGCCGTCAAGGCCGCCATCAAAGAGGACGACGACGAGCTTGCCGAACTGGAGGCCAAACAGAAGAGCCTGATCTACGAGTTCCCGAACATCCCCTCCCCGACCACACCGCTCGGCAAAGACGACAGCGAAAATGTTGAGCTCCGCCGCTTTGGTGAACCGACAAAGTTTGACTTTGAGCCGAAAGCGCACTGGGATATAGGCGCAGACCTTAACATTCTTGACCCGGAGACCGCCGCAAAGGTTACCGGCGCACGGTTCCATTTTTACAGAGGCTTAGGCGCAAGACTGGAACGCTCGATCATCAACTTCTTCCTCAACACGCACATCGAAAGCGGATACACCGAAGTATTTCCGCCGTTCATGGTCAACCGTGCTTCGATGACCGGTACGGGTCAGCTTCCGAAGTTTGAAGAGGACGCTTTCAAGCTGACAAACGATTACTTCCTGATTCCGACCGCCGAGGTTCCGGTTACCAACATGCACCGTGACGAAATTCTTGACGGCGACAAGCTTCCGATCAAGTACTGCGCCTACTCCGCGTGCTTCAGAGCCGAAGCCGGTTCGGCAGGCAGAGACACAAGAGGCCTGATCCGTCAGCATCAGTTCAACAAGGTTGAGCTTGTGAAATTTGTCAAGCCCGAAAACAGCTATGACGAGCTTGAAAAGCTGACCAACGATGCCGAAAAGGTGCTTCAGCTTCTCGGTCTTCCGTACAGAGTTGTCGCTCTTTCCACCGGCGACATCGGCTTCTCGTCCGCCAAGACATACGACATTGAAGTCTGGATGCCGTCTTACGGAAGATATGTTGAAATCTCCTCGTGCTCAAACTTCGAGGACTTCCAGGCAAGACGTGCGTCAATCCGTTACAAGGACAACGCCAAAGACAAGGCAAAGCTTGTTCATACGCTTAACGGCTCTGGCGTTGCAGTCGGCAGAACCGTTGCCGCGATTCTTGAAAACTATCAGAATGCTGACGGCAGTGTAACCGTTCCCGAGGTTTTAAGACCGTATATGGGAACAGACGTGATTAAATAAGTGAATAATGAATAGTTAAGGTCGCGGATTCACACGGTACCGACGGGAGGCTTTTACCCGCAGAAACGGCTTGTTCGCTAAGGGAACTGTGTAAATTATAAGCGGAGGATAGCCGGGCGGCTTCGGGTGAGTTTCATCTGACGGCGGGACGGCGGCCGCAAAACCTTTCGGTTTTGTTTTGCCGTGCCTGCGGCACGGCAAATGCACGGCTTCGCCGTGCCCGGCCGCCTTGGAAACCCCTCTGTCACTTCGTGACAGCTCCCCTTTCAGGGGCGAATCATTTAATATCAAACTCAATGAAATATTTTTCTCCCCTGAAAGGGGAGCTGTCAGCTTTGCTGACAGAGGGGGTTCCACCGCTACTTTCTATACCCCTCTCATCTAACATCTAAAATCTAATATCAAATATCTAAAAAAGCAAAGGAGCCAATAAAAATGTACAACAATCTTCTCGACTCAATCGGCCTTGTAGCCCGGACAGACAAAGAGGTTGCCGACGCTATGCAGCTTGAGCTTGACCGTCAGCGCAACAAGCTGGAACTGATCGCTTCGGAAAACATCGTCTCCCCTGCCGTGATGGCGGCGATGGGCAGTGTGCTCACCAACAAATACGCCGAGGGGTATCCCGGAAAGAGATATTACGGCGGCTGCGAATATGTTGATATTGTTGAAAACATCGCAATCGAAAGAGCCAAGAAGCTTTTCGGCGCAGAATATGCAAACGTTCAGCCGCATTCCGGCTCTCAGGCAAACCTTGCCGTATACGCCGCTTTTCTTCAGCCCGGTGATACGGTGCTCGGAATGTCTCTTGCCGAAGGCGGACACCTTACTCACGGTTCGCCCGTAAATGCCAGCGGTATTCTTTACAACTTCGAATCCTACGGTGTTGACGAAAACGGTTTTCTTGATTATGACAAGCTTCTTGAGAAGGCAGAAGCCGTTAAGCCGAAGATGATTGTTGCCGGTGCGTCCGCTTATGCGAGGATTATCGACTTTGAGCGTATTTCGAAGATTGCCAAGCAGGTCGGCGCCATCTTCATGGTTGACATGGCGCACATTGCCGGTCTTGTTGCCGCCGGACTTCACCCGTCACCCGTGCCGTATGCCGATGTTGTCACAACAACGACGCACAAAACCTTAAGAGGACCGAGAGGCGGACTCATTCTTGCGAAAGAGGAGTACGCAAAACAGCTCAATAAGGCGATCTTCCCGGGCAATCAGGGCGGACCGCTTATGCACACCATCGCCGCAAAGGCTGTCTGCTTCGGCGAAGCGCTTACCGACGAGTTCAAAGCCTATCAACAGCAGATCATTCTCAACTGCCGTGCCCTTGCCGAGGGTCTGATCCGTCGCGGCGTTGACCTGGTTTCCGGCGGAACGGACAACCACCTTTGCCTGTTGGATCTTCGTTCGCTCGGCATCACCGGCAAGGAGCTGGAACACCGACTCGACGAAGTCAACATCACCACGAACAAGAATGCCATTCCGAACGACCCGCAAAAGCCGTTCGTGACAAGCGGTGTCAGACTCGGTTCTGCCGCCGTTACGACAAGAGGCTTAAAGGAAGAGGATATGGACAGGATTGCAGAATTTATTTTCCTTGCCGCAACGGACTTCGAGAATAAGAAGGACGAAATCATCAAAGGCGTCAAGGAGATCTGCGATAAGTATCCGTTGTATGAATGAGGGTTGCCCCCTCAGACGGCTGACGCCGCCAGCTCCCCCTGAAGGGGGAGCCTGTTTTTATCAGGAGGTTTGTTTATGGCGCAGATGAAAAGAAATCTGAATCTCAGTGACAGAGCGAAAGATTTGAGAAAAAACATGACGAAGCAAGAAAAACATCTTTGGTATGATTTTTTATCTAAACATGAAATTAGATGGTACAAGCAACGTATCATTGATAATTACATTGTAGATTTTTATTGTTCAAGAGTAAAACTTGTTATAGAACTTGACGGATCACAGCATTACACGAAAGACGGTGTTGAATATGACAATGAGCGTACAAACGTGTTGAGAGAATATGGAATAGATGTAATCAGGTTTTCAAACAATGAAATAGATAATTGCTTTGACGGGGTATGTTTAAAAATTGAGGAAACCGTTAAGAAAAGATTGTCTGATTTTAACTAATCAGCTAAGGCGGTTGCCCCCTCAGGTAGCAAAGCTGACAGCTTTCCCTAAAGGTGGAGCCTGATAAGCCGTCCCCTTTAGGGGAAGGTGTCGGCGGCGCCGACGGAAGGGGCTCCTCTCGTCATTTTGCACAACCGAGCCCCCCTGTTTCTTGTTAAACAAAACAAAATTTTAAGAATCCTTAATTTATTTGACATTGATTCTTGACTTTATTGATTTTCTGATGATATACTGATACTAACTAAAAGTGACTCTCTATGCCTTGCTGTACCCTTACGGCGGGGTTTGAGTCTTTGTCGAAGCTGTTTGCGGCGGTTTCGGCTGAAAAAAAGGTTAATATTTTTCTTAAGGAGGAAATCTTATGAAAAAGCAACTAAGGAAAGGACTTTCGCTCTTCCTTGCAGTCATGATGCTTATGAGTGCTTGGGTTTGGGTTGCGCCGGAAAAGGCGGAAGCTGTTTCCAACCAGTATTACATCAAGTACATCGTGTATGTTACCGACGACTGGAATAACGGCGATGGTAAGAGTTATATCCGTGTTGGTTATAGACCTAACAACGGTCAAGATGGTGAGACATACGCAACTTTTACGCAGGCATCGGGCTTCTGGAACAACAGTACCGATAAGGATTATATTGTTATCGAAAGCTATATTGACGGTTTTCCGACTTATGTTTGGCAGCATGCAGGTACTTCGGTGTTGAGAACCATGGAGTACAGCAATGCTCGCCTTTATGTCGGCACCAACCCCGATAACTGTACTACTCTTTTAGCAAGCGGCGGTACTTTTAAAGTTGGAAGCAACAAAACTGTTGAAAAGACGGTTCTTTCCGGCTGGTCAATGCCGACATTTATCCCCGACAGACAGGATACGGTTGAAATCAACGTTCCGAAATTGACGAGCAATGCTTTTGACATGACATACAACAGCGGCTCTGCTGTAGTAACAAGCGGTAAGGATAACTATGGTGCCGTTTGGACGGCTTCTATTCCCAACACGGGCTATACATATTCCGTGCTTCAGACTGAGGGAGGAAGTGCGGTTAATAGCGGTTACGCAACAGTTACTGGTACCGGCAAAACGGCAACAATTAATATCTATGCAGGTGCGCAACGTTTGACAAGCGGCGGCGCCAGCTCGTCTACCCTTGTGTTACAAACTACATATGGCGGAAAAACGATTACTTCAACAATCAAGCTGAATCACCCGACCTACGACATTACATTCAACTCCAACGGCGGCCTGATCGGTTCCGACAGCAGCTCCGCCGGTGAAACCGTAACGATCTCCGGAAAATATTATGACGGCGTCATCGGTAACGCACCCGCTTACGCCTATAAAGAGGGCATGGATTTCCTCGGCTTCTATAAGGATAAAAAGTCAGACTCTTCCGCACTTGCCGATGCCAATTACACCGGTGCTTTTGAAGACGGCGTAACCGCAGTTGACGCTGTCGGCGACCGTACCTGGTATGCCGCATGGCAGGCAAAGCCCGTCACCGCAACCTTCAAGAATGCCGACGGTCAGGTCATCGGAACCTTAAAGGGCAGATGGAATACCTCTCTTCGCAACCTTTAC
>JBJFHV010000411.1:0-7114 GCA_051894015.1 Acutalibacteraceae bacterium
GGGGCGCATAACGGAGCCGACGGTCAGGCAGTTGAAATAGTCGTCGATAAAGATCAGAACACCGAGACAGATGGTAGCAATCTGAGCGCCGACTCTTGTCTTGATGTGCTTGGTAGCCCAGCGACCGAAAGCGGCGGAACCGCCTGCCTTGTTCATCATGGAAACAAGTGCGCCGAGCAGAATCAGGAACAGAAGGATACCCATATTGTACGAGTCCGCAACGTTCGAAACGAAGCCGTCGGAGATAACGTGGTTGATCGTACCCTCGAAGTTGCCGCCTGCGTACAGTACGCCGCCGACGATGATACCGATAATCAGTGAGGAATAAACTTCTTTTGTGATAAGAGCAAGAGCGATGGCAACGATCGGCGGAAGAAGCGCCCAGAAGGTTGCATAGGTCTTGACGGATTCACGAACCTTGGCGATAGCCGCCGAAACGTGTGTTTTGAAGTCGGGGTCGGCTTCTAAGTTGTCGGCGTAGGAATCGACATAGGCGTGAGCCGAGTCGCCGTCGGAAAGGTCATAGTCAACGGCGTCCTCACCCTCACCGAGCGTGAATTTTGCGTCCGTTGCTGCTGCTTCATCAGCCGGAGCTGCTGCATCGTCAACCGGCTCTTGCGCATCGTCAGCCGGCGCTTCTGCGTCAAGCACGACTCTTGCACCGTCCGCGGCAACGGAAGGCGCTTCGGTTTCGGCAAAAGCGGAAACACAGGCCGGAACGATGAAAGCAACGATGAGCATGAGCATGAGGAGCAGTCTTGCTTTGCTGCGTCTGTTGGTTTTCATTTTTTTGTCCTCCAATTTAGAATAAAAATAAAAGTGAGCACGAAAGGCGCCCACTCAAGTCATCATAATGATTTCCCGTGATAGCCCTCCGCTGGTGCGACAGTCGCCGGGATATTTTCCCGACGCCCAGCCTTTGAACGCTCAAACGGTCAAAAGCTTCGGCAAAGCTTCCTTTGATTTTCCGTCTAAGCCGTTTGAGCGGCTCGGGAAAACGAATCATAAGCTTTGCGCCTCTATCTCTTGTGTCTGCAGCTTGTATCTGCAAATACACAATCATTATATCAGATTAAACTGAAAAATCAATATGATTTGATGAATTTTTTAAAGATATATTTTTATTCCGCTTCAGAAAGTGCTCTTGCCAGCTGATCGGGGCAGGAGGTACGCTTGAAGCCGCAGCGGATACCGGAAAGCTTTTCGATCACTTCGTCCTTTTTCATGCCTTCAACGAGCGCACCGATTCCCTTGAGGTTGCCGTTGCAGCCGCCGGTAAACTTTACGTTTTTCACAATGTCTCCGTCAAGCTCAAACGTGATTTTCTGTGAGCATACGCCGGAGGGGGTAAATTCATAAGTCATTTCTTTTGTACTCCTTTTAATAAATTTTGCCTGCTCTATTTTAGTGGTCTTGCATTCTTTTGTCAAGTCATAATGTAAATCAGCGCAAGCAGTAGCATATCGTCTGCCCCGTCTTTCCCCAGAAGCATGACAAGCGGAAGAATCAGCGACATATCCGTGTCCATATTGAAAATGGACGAAAGCGGATTCAGGCCGGAAAACAATGAATTTTTCGGCGGATTCTTTTCTTCCTTTGAATTCTCACACGTTTCGTTTTCGTTGGTCGGTTTTTGACTTTCCGGTCTTTTGGCTTCGGTGTGCGGTGATTGCTGTCTCGGCTGATTCTGATGCATCGGACGGTCTGGCTGTCTTTCGCCCTGCGGAAAGAACCGTGACGGTCTTTGCTGTACCTGGGGTCTCGGCGGCTGTTCGGGAACGGCTTTTTTCTGCATTTCCCGCACCCGATCGATGGCCTGCTGCTGCATCTTTTGGAAATCTTCCTTCGGATATTCTTCGTTCATACGGTTTCCCCCTTACTTTTGTGAGTTCAGCTCTTTGATTTTCGGAAGTATGGATAAGAGCCGCAGCATTTTGATTGCCTGATCGACTTTTTGCTGTTTTTCGCTTGCCACGAGAGGACGAAGCGCATTTAAAAGGTCGCACCGCGGGTCTTTTTGCTCGTTTGATAAAAGGCTCATGATGGAAGCGATTTTTGCCATTGACGCAAAGTCAAAACTGCCTTGAAAGGGCGAAGCAGGCTCGGGCGGCTTTTTCGGTTCTTCTTTTTTTTGCTCGCCGCCGAAAATATTTTTCGCCATGGACTGAAGCGAGGCAATATCCTCGGGACTCAGGGAAGAAATAATGTCACCGAGTGCGTCGGCGTTAAGGGACTCAGGATTCATCTTTTTTGCCGTCTCCTTTCAGCTTCTCAAGAAGCTTTTTTGCCTGCGGAGAGGACAGAACCGACTTGATCAACTGCGGATCTTTCATTGCCTGCTTTAGTGCTGAGGCCTGTTTTTCATTCAGATGCTTTTTGGCAAATTCGTCAACGTTTACTTTGTCTGTTTCCTTTGAGTTTTTAAACTCCGAAAGAATGGCATTAATTTGTTCTTTGGTAAGATTTGTTTCATTATCCATTGAAATACCACCTGCTTTATGATAAAATAAGATTTACGGCCGATTCGGCTTTGTAAAACATATGAAAAGACCGGCGGTGATATGAATGGACGTGCTTGTTGTATCGGACAGCCACGGAATTGTCAACAATCTTACAAGAATCATCGAGCGTGAAACGGAATGTAAAACGGTTTTCTTCCTCGGCGACGGCGCAAGAGACATTGAATCGTGCAAGAAGCGCTATCCCGACCGCCGCTTTATTTGTGTCAAGGGCAACAACGACTGGGGAAGCGAAGAAGAGACTGAGGCTTACCAATACATTGACGGAAATACGGTTATTGCCGTGCACGGTCATCTGTTCGGTGTACGGTACGGACTCGGAGAGCTTTCGGAAAAAGCGGAATCCGTCCGCGCGAATGTTGCTTTTTACGGGCACACTCACATTCCCGATGTCCGATGTCTCGGCGGGATTTGTTTTGTCAATCCGGGTGCGGTCTGTGACGGACGGTACGCCGTCGTTTCGCTCGGTGCGGACGGGCCGGACCCGAAACTGAAAAGTCTTTATTAAAGGAGATACGCGAATGAATGTTTTAATCGTAGGCTGCGGTCTTACGGGCTCACGGCTTGCCAATCAGCTTGACGAAAGAGGCTATGATGTTTCCGTTGTGGAAGAGGACAGCTCGAAGTTTTCGGCGCTGAAAGAAGATTTTTCGGGTATCGCTGTCTGCGGAGACGTGATGGACGTGGACGTGCTGAAAAATGCGGGCTGTGAAAATGCATCAAAGGCGCTTATCGTTACGAAGAAAGACAATGTCAACGTAATGGTGGCGCAGATTTTAAAAACCGAATTTGACGTAGAACAGGTTTATGTCCGGGTTCTTGACCCGTCAAGAGAAGCCCTTTTCCGCAAGTTCGGACTCAATACCATCTGTCCGACAAGATTTGAGTCTGACATTTTGTTTGATCTTGTTACCGATGAATCGTCGGAAATCAGTTCGATCACCGTTGAGGGTGAAAGTGTCCAGTTCCTTTCGGTGAAAGCGGAAAAAAGAAATTTCGGTCTGCATCCGGGCGAGATTGTTACCAAGCGGCTTCAGATGCCGATTGCGGTCAAAAAAGCAACGGGTCACATTGTTCTTGCGAACGATCCCGACGCCCTTGTTGAAGAAGGGGACAAAATCATCTATGCCGTGCTCTGGGACGAATAATCCCGACACGTCAGGAAGAAAGGAAAACGGATAAGCCCGGACGCGGCAATCCGTATTTTGGTGAATATGGCTACTGTAGTAATTGTCGGTGCCGGTCAGCTCGGATACTTCCTTGCGAAGAATCTGCTCGACTCGCACTATAAAGTAAAGCTGATTGATATCGACAGGGAGCGGTGTGAGAAAATTGCATCGGCGCTGGATATCGAGGTCTGCTGCGGAGACGGCACACGACTCGAAACGCTTGCAAGGGCAAACGCCGGAAAGTGCAATGTTTTTATCGCCGTCACGGGAAAGGACGAGGATAACCTGATCGCCTGCGAAATTGCCAAGCGTCAGTTTAAGGTGAAACGAACCATTTCCCGAAGCAACAACCACAACAACATTTCTCTTATGAAAAAGTTAGGCGTTGACCTTGTTCTGGATACAACGCAGGTCATCACGCAGTTTATCGAACACGAAATCGACGGTGCCCAGGTTCAGTTTATTGCCGATATCGGAACGAGCAACGCCGTTATCAGCGAATACAATATTCCGATCAACTGGACCCTTTCGGGCAAAAAGGTCTGTGAACTTGATGTACCGAGTGAATGTGTTCTTGTTTATCTGAAAAGAAGCGGCATGTTTATGATCCCGCGCGGCAACACCGTGATAATGGGCGGCGACGAAATCGTTGCGCTGACGGTCGGTGCGGCCGGAAAACAGCTGAAAAAGCTTTTTGAACTTTAAGGTAATTATGAAACAAAGAATCAATAATATAGTATGGGAGGTGAAAAAATGACTGCTTTATTTGATCCTTTTTTACATTTTGATCTGAAGATTTTTGAATGGATCCAGACGATTCAGGGAACGTTTCTTGATAAGATTATGATCGCGATTACGACGTTGGGCGAGGGCGGAATCATCTTTATCCTGCTTGCGCTGGCTTTGATCTGTACCAAGAAATACCGGAAAGCCGGCGTTGCCGTTCTGGTTGCTCTTGTTGTCATGGAAATCGGAAACAACCTGATTTTAAAGGAAATTTTTGCCCGGCCGAGACCGTTCAATCTTGCCGAAACCGACCCCGTGAAATATGCATGGTGGGCCGAAGCGTATCGGTTCCCGGAGCTTGTGTCCGAACCGTCAAGCTACTCTTTCCCGTCCGGACATACCTCATCCGCTTTTGCGGCGGCAATTGCCGTTTTGTGGTATGACCGTAAGATCGGAATCCCGACAACTGTTTTTGCGTTTATTATGGGCTTTACAAGAATCTATGTCGAGGTTCATTATCCGACAGATGTTATTTTCGGTGCGCTTTTCGGCGTCGTTTACGCATTGATCGGCATACTGATTATGAGGGCGCTCTATCCGCAGCTCGAAAAGCTTTTTAAAAAGGCCGCGGAAAAAAGAAATGCAAAAAAAGAAGCGAATAAGGAAGAAGCCAGAATATGGAAAAAATAAAAAAACTGTTTCATGCACTCCTGAACAAAGAAACGATCACTTATGTCATTTTCGGTGTGCTGACGACGCTTGTCAACCTTGTCGTATTTAAAGCGTTTGACGTTGTTTTCGGCGGAAAGCTTTATTTACTGACCAATTCCATCGCCTGGGTTGCCGCCGTTGTTTTCGCTTACATCACGAACAAGCTGTTTGTGTTCGAAAGCAAAAGCTGGAAATTTGATGTTTTAAAAAAAGAAATCCCGTCCTTTTTCGGGGCGAGAGTGGCTTCATATTTTATTGAACAGGCGGGACTCTGGTTCTTTATTGAGCTTCTTCACTTTGACGAAAAGACGTTTGATTTTATTGTCATCAAGCTCGGCGGAAAAATTGTCGCAAAGCTTATCTTAGGTGTTCTTGTTGTCATCATCAATTATGTGTTGAGCAAGTTTATCATCTTTGCCAAAAAAGACAAGCCGAAAAAGCAGGAAACAGAAAGTGATTAAAAAACAGTACAGCGTCACCGTTGGCTTTGCGATGACGCTGTTTTTGTAGTGTCGGTTTTCCGGATTCCGGAATCAGGGAAGATCCTCGGGATTTTCAAGGTTGTGCCAGACGTCCTGAACGTCGTCGTTTTCTTCCATCATATCAAGAAGACGGCTCATCATCTTCAGGTCTTCCTCGTCGGTAAGCTTTGTATAAGTGGAGGGAATGTATTCCAGCTCAGCGGAAACGAATTGGTAGCCCTTGGCTTCAAGATCGTCCCGGACAAGACCTAAGTCGTTCGGTTCGGTTCTTACGATGAATACGTCCTCGTCTTTGATAAAGTCGGAAGCGCCGGCTTCAAGAGCGTCCTCCATCAGCTTTTCTTCGTCGATATCCTCGGCTTCGATGACGATGGAGCCGCAGTGGGAGAACATGAACGAAACACAGCCGCTCTGACCCATGTTGCCCTTGTTTTTGTCGAAATAATGGCGCATTTCGGCCGCGGTTCTGTTGCGGTTATCCGTCAGCGTTTCAACCATCACGGCGATTCCCGAAGGACCATAGCCCTCGTAGATGATTTCCTCGTAGTTGGCGCCGTTTCCGTCACCGGAAGCTTTTTTGATGATACGGTCAATGTTATCGTTAGGAACATTGTTTGCCTTGGCTTTTGCAATGATATCCTTCAATTTTGAGTTGGAAGCGGGGTCGGGGCCGCCTTCTTTTACGGCAACGGCAATCTCACGGCCGATTTTGGTAAAGACTTTTGCTCTTGCGTTGTCAGTCTTTTCCTTTTTGCGCTTAATGGTACTCCATTTTGAATGTCCTGACATGAAAAATTCACCAATCCTTCTGTATTTTAATTATTCGGACACGGCGGCGGTTGTTTCGGCCTTGTCTGATTTTTTGCTGTTTTCGGGCTCAGCTTCCTTACTGTTTTTCTCAGTTTCAGTTTCGTCTTCGGCGCTGCCCCATGATTCGGGCTTTGTGCTGTAGCCGTAGATCTGAAGATTGCAGCCGAACATTTCGCAGCTGTCGGTTCCGTCCTCGCTGAAAATCAGCTGAAGATAAACCTTGCCGTTTGTACAGCGCCAGCTGGCGGTTCCGTTGTTGAGATTATAGTTTTCGGGAATATCGCCGTTTTTCAGGTAGCTGAAGCCGGCGGCTTTCAGGTCGTCTATGTACTTGACGAAGTGGTCATAGTTGTTGTCTTTAATTTTGATGTTGGCTTCCGACGCAAATTCAGCTGAAATCGTGTCGCCGTATTTGTAAACCTGAACGTCAGAGAACGTTTCGTTGCTTTGCCATTTTTCAGTATCTGCGCTTTTGCACGAAGCGAAGGAAAGTATAAGCAAAACTGAAAGTAAAATCGGTATTAGCTTTTTCATAACTTCAACACTCCTGTCAAAAATAGTGCGTATTATATCCGGATTGTTTCGGTCGCATAATACGCACTATACTTTATCACTTTTTTACTTTTTTGTCAATGATATTTTGGCAACCTCTAAAAACGTCCCGGCATTCGTCATAATGCCCAACTAATGCCGTCTT
>JBJFHV010000412.1:0-1565 GCA_051894015.1 Acutalibacteraceae bacterium
GAGTCACCCATCAGCGCCTTGATTTCAATCATCTGTCGCGGTGAAACGCCGTAATCCTCTTTGATCTTCGCTGTATCGTACACAGTTGTGACGGGCTTACCCATTTTCGTCGCCGCAAGAAGTACGGTTGTGTTTTCGCTTACAAGCTGCAAGGAGTCACGGTCCCCCGTTGCAATAAAACACTTGTCTTCACCCGTACAGTGAGCGGACAAAGTACCGAGAATATCATCGGCCTCATAGCCTTCTTTTTCGACGATTTTATAGCCCAAAAGCGTCAGCAGATTTTTCAGAATCGGCATCTGACTGCGAAGCTCGGGCGGCATCCCCTTTCTTCCCGCCTTATAGCCGTCATACATTTTATGGCGGAACGTCGGTGCTTTCAGATCAAACGCCACCGCCACCGCATCGGGCGAGCATTCCTCTTTTAAGCGAATCAGAATATTCAGAAAGCCGTAAATTCCGTTTGTGAACTGACCGTCCTTGGTACTTAACAGCTTGATGCCGTAAAACGCACGGTTGACAATGCTGTTTCCGTCAATTACAAGAAGTCTCATCAAAAAGCCCCCGTCTGAGTTTATTAAATTGATTATAGCATAACCGAAAACAAAGGTCAAATAAACTGAAGCGGTAAACAAGCAAAAGTTCAGCAGATCTTTCATATTTTCAAAGTCCTATCCCTTGACACAATCCTCACTTTATGCTAAAATCACAAGGATAAAACAAAACGGCGCTGAACAAGAGGAGTAACACTTTGATTCTTGCAGAGAAAAGGCGGTTGGTGCAAGCCTTGAAGAAACGGAGTGTGAAGGTCGCTTGGAAGCCTCGGGAAGAACGGCAAAAGCCTATTAGACCCCGGAATAAAAGAGTGCGAAGCGAAAGCTTCGAATTCAGGTGGTACCGCGAAGTCACACTTCGTCCTGATTGCAGGACGAAGCGTTTTTTTATGATTATAACTTCAAAGGAGTGTATAAAGCATGGCAAAAGAACTTGCAAAACAGTACGATCCGAAAAACGTTGAAGATCGTATATATCAGACCTGGCTTGACGGAAACTATTTCCATGCCGAGCCCGACCCCGAAAAGAAACCGTATACCATCGTGATTCCCCCACCGAACATCACCGGTCAGCTTCACATGGGACATGCCCTTGATAACACGCTTCAGGATATCCTGATCCGCTTCAGAAGAATGCAAGGCTACGATACCCTGTGGCTTCCCGGAACCGATCACGCCTCCATCGCAACCGAGGCGAAAATCGTTGCCGCCATGAAAGAAGAAGGCATCACAAAAGAGGACATCGGCCGTGAGGGCTTCCTCAAAAGAGCGTGGGAATGGAAAGATCAGTACGGCGGAAGAATCATCGAACAGCTCAAGAAAATGGGCTCGTCCTGCGACTGGGAAAGAGAGCGTTTCACACTTGATGAGGGATGCTCTAAGGCCGTCCGTGAGGTTTTCTGCAATCTTTACGAAAAAGGCCTGATTTACCGCGGCGAACGCATCATCAACTGGTGTACGCATTGCAAGACCTCGATTTCCGACGCCGAGGTTGAATATGAGGAGCACGAC
>JBJFHV010000413.1:0-1564 GCA_051894015.1 Acutalibacteraceae bacterium
CTCGGACTTTATCAGGTGCCCGTTATCCGATCGAGAGATCTTGCTTACGGAACCTACCGGGTTGTCATCACGCCGAAATACGGCTGGGCGTTCGATATGAACTATGACAAGACGGGCGAAAGCTATAACGCTTATAAGGTTTATGTTGATTCCGTCCGTATTTATGACCCGGCCGGAACCGATCCCGACCCGGATTCGGTTGTCGGTGAAGCCTACATCAAGGATAAGGAATATATCCCGCAGTACATGGAAATCCGTGACAATGTCATTACGGCTGAGACATTCTATGACTCGGTCTATAATCTTGACGAAAGTCAGTATGCAAAGGGTGCCGTATTCATCGACGGTGTTTCCGCTCTTGACAATACGGGCATCAGTGACAAATACCTTGAGGCCGGACCGAATAACGAGCTTTACCTTGCAAAAGGTCAGGCGATCGCTTTCCATGTCACTTCCGACAGGGCGATTGAGCCGGAAAGCTTACAGCTCGGTATGAAGGTTGTTGCCGGAGATTCGAAGGGCACGCTTTTGTGCATGAACTCGAACTACACGTCTCCGACGCCGACCACGGTTTACGGCGGACACGAAATGTTCCGGCGCCTTACCTCTTATGTCGTCTGGGACGAAGAGCTGAAGGCACAAGGCATATACAAAACGAAATACCCGATTATCCTGATCAATAATTCCGACTGTATCATTTCGCTTACGAACTTCAAGTGGACCTACTCCGAACCGGAGGCGTCGGCGGAGGCTTCCGGACTTGCGCTCGCCGTTACCAGTGCAACGCCGAGAATGGCATTGATGGCGGTCCGTTCGTTCGCTCTTTCACAAGAACAGCCCGAGGACGTGTTTGAGCCGGAGAATATTGCTGTCAACTGGGTAAACGAAAGTGTGAATCAGTTTGATACGGCAACACTTCAGGTACGGACCGATCTTGATGTAACGTCGGTAACCGTTGACGGTGCAAGTGTCACGGACTGCAAAATAGCAGATAACGGTCAGAAGGAATGGACATACAGCTTCACAGCGGAGCGCTACGGCAAAAAGACGGTTTCGGTTGTTCTTGCGAATGAGGACGGAACCGAAAGCGAGCCGATCGAAAGTCCGGAACTGACGGTCAACAAGCTTCCCGTTAAGGAAAGAATCAAGAGTATCACATGGGAAGACAACCGCATCAAAGAGAACGAAACCGCAGTTCTCACGATTGTGACCGATCTTGACGTGGCGGAAGTCACCGTAAACGGAAACAAGATCACCGAGTGTGAAACCGTTTACGACGAATCCATGCCGTACAGGGACGGAACAAAGGTATGGACCTATCGCTATCAGCCGGATTCAAGCGGCGAAAAGACCTTCACGGTTGTGGCGTATGATGCGGAAAATGATTCAAGCGGAGAAATAATCACACCGACGCTGACGGTCAGACAGCTGAATGTCTTTGAGAGACTCATAGAAATCATCAAGAAGTTAATCGCATTTTGGAGGAATTTGTTTTGAAGAAGAAGTATTTGAAACCTGAAATCAGTTTCGAAAGCTTTCGCCTTTCAACAGATATTTCTGCCGG
>JBJFHV010000414.1:0-1562 GCA_051894015.1 Acutalibacteraceae bacterium
AATGATATCTTCTTTCTGCGTTGCAACAACACGGTTGCCGACGCCCTTCTTCAGAAGCTGAACGGCATGATAGCCCATGCGGCTGGCAAGGATTCTGTCGTTGGCTGTCGGCGAGCCGCCGCGCTGAACGTGACCTAAAACGGTTGCTCTTGTGTCAACACCGGTTTCCGCCTGAATTTTCTTTGCCATTTCTTCAACGCCGCCGATCGCTTCGGAAACGATAATAACAAAGTGAACCTTTCCGCTCTTCTGGGTGCGCTTCATTCTTTCGATGACGTCACGATCGAAATCATAAGGAATCTCGGGAATGAGAATTGACGTAGCACCGCAGGCGATACCCGAAGCGAGAGCCAGATAACCGGCGCCTCTGCCCATAACCTCTACAACGGCACAGCGGTCGTGAGATTCCGTGGTATCACGGATTCTGTCAACCATTTCCATAATGGTGCATAAAGCGGTGTCATAGCCGATTGTGTTGTCACAGCAGCCGATATCGTTGTCGATCGTACCCGGAAGCGCAACGCACGGAACACCTCTTAAAGAAAGATCTCTTGCGCCTCTGAACGAGCCGTCGCCGCCGATAACAACAAGACCCTCAATGCCTCTTTCACGGCAGCTTCTGATTGCGGCCTGCATACCCTCTTCGGTCTTGAAGCGCGGGCTTCTTGCCGAATAAAGAATCGTACCGCCTCTGTTGATAATATCGGAAACGGAGCGAAGATTCATTTCGTACATATCGTTTTCCATCAGACCGTTATAACCTCTGTTGATTCCGTAAACCTTCATACCAAGCTCACAGCCTGCACGGACAACCGCTCTTATGGCAGCATTCATTCCGGGTGCGTCTCCGCCGCTTGTTAATACGCCAATTGTCTTAATCATTTTGATGTCTCCTATCTTATAAAGTCCTAATAATCCATATTATTCAATATTATACACGTTTGTTTTTAATTGTCAATACATAACGAAAAATGTCGCTGAATATCGCCGGAATCTTGATATAAAATCAGGATACGGTATTGAATTTTTAAAAAAACATGGTATCATATAATCGGTATAAAAAGGAGGAAATAAAATGAAAAAGATGAAAAAACTGACTGCGGTTATATTGTGCCTTGCGTTATGCTTTGCTTTTTGTGTTCCGTCTTTCGCTGCGGGAAAATACAAAATCACCAGTCCCTATGATAACATCAACTGGAGCAAAATCGGCCAATACAAAACAGCGCTTCATTCCCATACCAATGCAAGCGACGGCGACCAGACACTGAAACAATCTTTACAGCGTCATGCCGAGGCAGGCTTTGACATCGTGTCCATCACCGACCACGGCACCGTCGATTACACATGGGAAAGCGACAGCTCCAACCTGCTGATTCATACGCTTCTTTCCGTTGCCGGAAGAAGTGAGGGTGAGCTTGAATATTTAGGCAAGTCCGGCAAGTTTGCAAACGGGAAGTCATATACTTATACAACCAAAAACGGTGATGACTATCTGACTGTATCCGGAAAAAAGATTCTCCGCATCCCCTACGGAATCGAAAATAATGCCGTTTCCGTCAATG
>JBJFHV010000415.1:0-1561 GCA_051894015.1 Acutalibacteraceae bacterium
AGGCCGCTGTTGAAGAATTGGTAAAGCTTGTTGAATCCGGCTTTGCCGAGTAATCCATTCTGTCCTCTTCGGCACATCGTTTTCGATGTGCCTTTTTTCATTTCATTTTATTTCGGGAGGTGACGGCATGAGAGATATCGTGATTGCGGCAAGCAGTAAAAAGCTGACTTCGACGCTCGAAAAAATGCTTGAGGCCTCCGGACTGCCTGCTTGTGCAAGCTGCACCAGTGCAAGCGAGGTGCAGGCGCTTTGGTCCGATATGGAAGATGCGGTTCTGATTTGCGCAACGCTCAAGGATCTGCCGTCGATTTACCTGTCGAAGATCATGCCCGACAGTTGGGATATGATTTTGCTTCTGACGAGTGAACAGCCGTTTCCGTATTATGTCAGCAATGTCACACCCGTGAATCTCCCGGTAACACGACTCGAACTTACCGAAACCGTGGTTTCTGTTGCGGGCAGTATGAACAGTACCTTTGCCGCCAGAACCACCGCCAAGGGTGTCCGCCCGAAAGAGGAAACCGAAATTATTGAAAAGGCGAAACGGAAGGTAATGGCTGAAAGAGGGATCTCCGAGGGTGACGCACACAAGCTTTTGCAGCGGTACAGTATGAATTCGGGAATCAGCATGGTCGAAGTGGCAAAAAGATTTTTGAAGTAAGACGAAAAAAGGGTTGACAACCGCCCTTTAAAGTGGTAAACTAACAACAATCAGACAACCGAATAATAAAAAGGCAATGACGAAGACGGACGAAATTGACGGTCTTTCAGCGAGTGGGGAATTCGGTGTAAGCCCCGCAGATACAAGTTTCAGGTCCCATCGCTTCCGAGCCGGAGGTCCGAAAAGCGCTTAGCTTAGTAGATGCCTTCCGTGACTGCTGCGTTAATGCATAGGACTTGTCGGAGTCCGAGAGCGGCAGCGTTAAGCTGCAATTTGAGTGGTACCGCGGGTAAGTTTATAACTGCTCGTCTCAAGATAACTTGAGACGAGCTTTTTTTATTGATTTTATCGGCTGTCGGAATTTATTTATCGGAGGTAACAACAATGAACAACAAAAACGTTCCCAATGAGGTCATCGAGGTTGCGGCAAGAATCCGCGAAATGCGTGAAATTGCCGGGCTTCATGCCGAAGAAATGGCGGAAAAAACCAATCTGACCGTTGACGAATACAAGGCGTATGAGTCGGGCACGGTCGATCTTCCGTTCACGTTTATCCATAAATGTGCCCTTGCTTTCGGAATCGGTATCACCGATATTCTCGAAGGTCACAGCGCATCGCTTTCGTCCTATGCCGTTACAAGAAAGGGCGAGGGTATCCGCACGGCTAAGGAAACCGGAATCGAAATCAGTAACCTTGCTCCGCTTTTCCGCAATAAGCTTGCCGAGCCGTACTGGGTTAAATATGAATACTCCGACGAGCTTCAGAATAAGCCCATCCACACCACAACCCACAGCGGTCAGGAATTTGACCTGGTGTTGGAGGGCTCTTTGAAGGTCAGAGTCGGCGACCACACCGAAGTGCTTTCTGAGGGTGACAGCATTTACTATAACAGCTCGACA
>JBJFHV010000416.1:0-7087 GCA_051894015.1 Acutalibacteraceae bacterium
GACCGTTGAGGGGCTCGAGCCGGGAACGGAATATGTGTTTGCGGTAAGATCGTATATAATTGCCGACGGAAAAACATATAAAAGCAAGCTCGTCAAGCTTAACTGCAACACAACACTCGCCGCCGTAACCGGTATCAGCCAAAGTGAAACCACCTCATCTTCCCACAGACTTTCCTGGAAAAGCGTAAAAGGCGCGGACGGATATCTGATCTATTTTTATAACACCGAAAGCAAGAAATATGTTTCGATCGGTCAGACGACCAAGAATACCTGTAAGCTTACAAAGCTCTCATCGGCTTACGCGTATACCTACAAAATCAGGGCGTTCAGTCTCAAAAAAGACTCAGGCAAGATTTACTCAAAATTTTCTTCTGCCTTTAACGCCGTGACTCTTCCCGCAACTCCGACTTTGTCCGTATCCTCCGTGACAACAAGTTCCTTCCATCTTAAGTGGAAAGGAACCGACGGCAGCGACGGATACCGGATTTATGAGCGTGACCCGGAAACGAAAAAATACAGTCTGGTCGCATCGGTAAAAGACATCTATTCCCTCAGCATATCTTCAAAAGCATCAGCGCAAAGCTACACTTATGCGATAAAAAGCTATGCAAAAATCAACGGAAAAAACTATTACAGTGAATTGTCGGAGCCTCTTACCGTAACAACAAAGCCGAACGCACCGACAGCCAAAATCAAAACCGATCTTCCCGGCAACGGAAACATAAAAGTTGCATGGACAAAGGTCGAGGGTGCGGACGGATATCTGATCTACACCTCAGACAGGAAAAACAGCGGCTTTGTTCTCAAGAAAAAGGTTTCTGCCAAAACGCTTGAATATACGCTTACGGGACTTAGCACAAGTAAGACAACCTACATCAAAATCAAAGCCTTTATTTCGGTCGGGGATCAGATGATATACAGCGAAAATTCAAAGCTGATCGGAGCAAAAGCGTAAGCAGGTAAATCCGTTCTTAGTTTGGATATAAGTCAGGACGGTGTGATTATCATGGATAAATCGAATGAAAAACGAATCAAGTTTTCCGATGCAATAAAGCGTCTTGAAGAAGCCTTAAAGGAATATGAAGAATATCAAATAACCTCTTCAAGAGACGGCGTGATTCAAAGATTTGAATTTTGCACTGAGCTTGCCTGGAAATCAACAAGAGAATATCTGCTTGCCCAGGGATATGGTTGACATCAACAGCCCGAAGTCCGTTATGAAGCAAGCGTATGCAGACAACCTGATTGACGACGATCAGGCATGGCTTGCGTTGTTATATGCCCGCAATATGACGTCCCATATATACGACGAAAACACGGCGAACAATATATTTGACGATATCAAAAACAAGTATTTGACACTGTTTAAACAGTTGTTACACAAGCTAAGCCAATAGTCCGTAACCTGTCCGTAACCGTGAATAAAAGTAACGTTACCAACGGTTTTTGACTGAAAGTCAAAAAGGGCAAAAAAATCCCGCAATCCCTTATCAATAAAGGAACTGCGGAATGTGCTGTGGTGATCCATCGGAGATTCGAACTCCGGACACCTTGATTAAAAGTCAAGTGCTCTGCCAACTGAGCTAATGGATCTTGTCAAACAGCAGTACCTATCATATACTATAACCCAAAAAAAGTCAAGCTTTTTCTGACAAAAAATACAAAAAGATTTCAAACACGGAGGGTCTTTATGCTTTTAACCGATCTGCAATACGTCGACGGAAATTATGAAATAAAAAGCGGTTGTATCAGCATCAAAAACGGTATCATCTCTTCCTTTTGCGACTCGGATGAATCGGAGAAAATCAGTATGAACGGGCTGACCGCACTGCCCGGCTTTCTTGATATTCATACCCATGGCGGAAGCGGTGCCGACGCCTGCGACAAAACTACGAAGGCATATGAAACGCTGTCCGAGCATTACGCAAGACATGGCGTTACGTCCTTTTGCCCGACAACAATGACGCTGCCGGTTTCCGAACTTCAAAAGATTTTCGAAGCCATCGAAAGCTTCAAAGGAAAAGAGCCTGCCGCCTATATTCAGGGCATCAATATGGAGGGTCCCTATGTTTCGAAAAAAAAATGCGGTGCCCAGAACCCCGATTATATTGTACCGCCCGATGCCGAAGAATTTCTTGCGCTGTCAAAGATCAGCAAGATAAGCCTTGTTGATGTTGCGCCTGAAACGGACGGTGCGTTTGCATTTGCTGAAAAGGTAAGTCCGCACTGTGTTTGCAGTATCGCCCACACGGACGCCGATTATGACACCGCTAAAGAAGCCATGAAGCACGGATTTTCCCATGTCACGCATTTTTATAACGCGATGTCCGGTCTTTCCCACCGTTCACCCGGCGTTGTCGGCGCTGTTTTTGAAAATGACAACGTCACGGCCGAACTGATATGCGACGGATTTCATTTAAGCCCTGCGGCGGTTCGTATCGCCTTTAAAGTGTTGGGCGCCGACCGCTGTGTTGCTATCAGCGATTCATTAAGCAGTGCGGATTTTCCCGACGGCGAATACAGGCTCGGCGGTCAGAAAGTCATCGTCAAAGACGGTCACGCCCACCTTGAAAACGGGACGATTGCCGGAAGTACAGCAAACCTTTTTGATGAATTTAAAAACCTGCTGTCGTTCGGAATCGACTTCAAAACGGCTTTAAAGGCGTGCAGTGAAAACCCGGCAAGAGTCATCGGCGTATTTGACCAATGCGGAAGCCTGGAAGAAGGCAAAAACGCCGACATCATTTTTGTTGACAAAGAGATGAATTTAAAGCACGTCTTTGTCAAAGGCAAAATGATTTTCTGATTGAAAAAGACACGATTATGTGATATGATGTATAAGATTTCGGATCAATGAAAGGATTGATATCAATGAAATATGTTGTTGTTCTTTGCGACGGTATGGCGGACTATCCCGTACCCGCTCTCGGCGGAAAAACGCCGATGATGTGCGCAAACAAACCGAATATGGATCGTCTTGCCAAGACAAGCGAGGTTGGCCTTGTCCGCACGGTTGCCGAGGGACTCAAGCCCGGCAGTGATGTTGCCAACATGAGTGTAATGGGCTTTGACCCGAAAAAGTATTATACCGGCCGTTCTCCGCTTGAGGCGGTCAGCATCGGCGTCAAGCTTTCCGACGACGACGTGACGCTTCGCTGTAATCTTGTCACGCTTTCCGACGAGGAAAACTATGAGGACAAGACCATGGTTGACTATTCCGCAGGCGATATCAGCACGGCGGAAGCCCGTGAAATCATCAAGTCCGTTCAGGAATTTTTCGGCAACGAGATTTATACCTACTACGGCGGTGTCAGCTACCGTCACTGCCTTGTTGTTCACGGCGGAACGACGGATTTAGGCTCCATGACACCTCCGCACGACATCAGCGGCAGAGTCATCGGCGAATATCTTTCAAAAAGCGAAAACGCCGCACCGCTTGTCGATATGATGAAACGCAGCTACGATTTTCTGATGAAGCACCCGGTCAACATCGAAAGAATGAAGCGCGGCGAAAGACCGGCAAACTCGATCTGGCTTTGGGGCGAGGGCAGAAAGCCCGGACTTCCGCTCTTCTCCGATCTTTTCGGAAAGACAGGCGCGGTCATCTCTGCGGTTGACCTGTTAAAGGGAATCGCAATCTGCTCCGGTATGTCAACACCCGAGGTTGAGGGGGCAACGGGCTATATTGACACGAACTTTGAGGGCAAGGCCGAAGCCGCCGTCAAAGAGCTTCAAAGCGGTAAAGATATGGTGTATATTCATTTGGAAGCACCCGACGAATGCGGACACCGGAACGAGCCGGAAAACAAGGTCCGTTCGATTGAGCTGATCGACCAACGGGTTCTTCCGATCGTACTCGAAGAGCTTGAAAAGTATGACGACTACAAGGTCATGATTCTTCCCGATCATCCGACACCGATCGTAACCAAAACGCACGCCGCCGACCCGGTCCCCTATCTGATTTATCAAAAGTCGAAGCCGCAAAACGGTGTTGACTCAATTAACGAGGAAACTGCAAAAGCAACCGGCATTTTTGTTGATGACGGTCCGTCACTGATGCCGCACTTTTTGAACAACTGATTCGGCAAAATTAGATCACCGTAGAGAACGTTTTTGTCCTTTACGGTGTTTTTATCCCTAAAAAGCTGTTTTTCGTTCTTAAATCAGCATTCTGAAAAAAAGATATTTTTCAAAGATAAAAAAAGTTACAGAACTGTAATATTTATATGCAGTACTTTTGTTGACAACTTTAAATTTTCATAATATAATAAAAGTGCAAGCAATAAAACATTAAAAATTTCCGTCAATCCTGATATATAAAGAAAAGAAATCATCAAACAACTATATCTCTATAATATGATACCGAATATTTCCCGGAGATGATACCAATGTACAGCCGATAAACTCCGCTTCGTTTTGCGCAGAAATAGCCGTTATTCATCGACTTTATTTTGGAAGGAGAGTTTGATATGAAACCCTATAAAAAGATTCTGATTATGGTTTTAGCTGTTATCGTTTTGGCCGGTGCCGGTGTTTTCGGCGTCAGAAGCCATCGGAAATCCAACCTGAACCGATTACAGACAACAACTTATGATATGCCGGAGAATTACAGTCAGCTTCCTGTCAATTACAGTAAATATGTATATGCTTTTGATCCGCTTGATCTTGAAGCGTGTGTCGGATCTGCCGATTATGTCTTTGTCGGAAAAATCGAGAAGCTTGTCGGCACAACCTACACGGACGCTTCCTACCTTGAAAACGGAAAGCTCACCGCAACCCCGTGGACCAATTATGAGGTTACGGTCATCAAAAACATCAAGGGTGACCTTGAAACAGGCCAAACGATTCCGATCAGAAAATTCGGCGGTGTGGCATACGGCGAAGAGTATCTGGAGCTAATTCAGGATGACACACTTCCAACCGTCGGCGAAACTTACATTTTCCTTTCCGACGTTGACGAAAAAGGCGAACTCTATGTTTCCGGCGGCGCCCAAACCGTTTCTCTGTTTACCATGGAAGGCGGAAATCCGTCGATGACAACAAAGGAACTCGACACTGCCCGCAAGGAAACGATAGCCGAATATGAAAAAGCTTTTCAGAATCAGAACACACAATACAGAACCTACGGCGAAAGGGTATGTAATTATGACAAAGAAGCGCTGACAGCTAAGACCGACAAGTAAAATCTGACCTTCTGATAAAATGCGCCGTAAAGAGCGAAATTGCTCTTTACGGCATTTTTTATCGGCCTTACCGGATATTTCTGTATATAGTTTCGAGTCTGTTAATTCTTCCGAGAGACTGACTCATCAGTAAATCCATCACCGGTCTCACCTGTTCGCAGTCCGTAAATCGAAGCGCACTTCGGCAAAGTCTTGCAATCGCTCTGTCAAGGGCGACGCTTCGCCGGATATAATCAAGATTGATGTTATTGTCCTCCACAATCTTACAAACGCTGTCGTTATATCGAACGATAAGGGCATTGACGCTTTGAAGATACAGACGCTTTTGCTTGGTTCTGTCAATTTCGCAAAAACCCTCCACCTCGCCTATTGCTTTTTCATACCCTTTACTTTCGTCTGCAGCTAAAAGGGCAAAAGACTCCACAGGCAAAGAGGTCGTAAACCGCAATATGTTCTTTGCATTTTCGTATACCGCAGCATTCATGATCATTGACTGACACACAAACTGACAACAGGCCGTCAATGAAGCATCGACATGAGAAAAGTCATTTTTCGTCTTTTCATGAATCTCATAAAACCTGTCTAGATAATCGACCGCAACCCGGCTTAATTTACAGCTGTTCATCGCTTTCCTCCGATATCCATATTTTCTTGCTTCATACTATGAAAAAACGGATAAATCGGTGATCAGCCGAATTTTTTTCGGTTAAAAGCTTCACTTTAGAATTGACGGATCCCGGCATAAATCATGTCAGAAAAGCCAAATTCGGCTCGCCGTTCAACCGGAGGCTGGCGAACGGACAAGCCGAATCTGTATTCATTTTACACCTCTAAGGGCATATTCAAGCATAGCTTATTTCTCGTTGTAGCCGAAGTAAATGTCTTCGTCATAAACGTTGTTTTCATCCGGGCTGTGATGAGCATACCAAACCTGAGCAAAGAACGGATTAACCTTGGCGATTTCGTCGTATTTCCACGGCATCGGGAGACATTCGGGACACCAATGACCGCCCTTAAGAACAAGGTTCGGAGACATCTCAAACTCATGACCGCAAGCACATTTCCACTTGATCGGCGTGTACATATCCTTTCCGAGCTTCTTGGAAACGCATTCGCCGCCTCTGAACTGGGCAGCCTTTTGCATATCGGCAATAGTAAGCTTATCAAACGGCTTGCTTTCATCGTAGCCGTGGTCAAGATAGCTCATTTCGAACTTATCGGGAATGACAACCTCAAAGTCCTTCCAGGAGCCGATGGCGTTATACTTATCAATCGAGCCGTAGTAAGCAGTAATTCTGTCCTTCATGCCGTTTTCAATCCATGCCTGCGTACCGAACAAAGCGGTTTCGGCAATCGGCTTCATCATGTACTTTTTGATAAGCGGAAGCGGAGCAAGACCGGAAAGCTTGAAGTAGAACGGAGCCTGCTTGGAAAGTCTCTTGAAATAATCCTTAACGGGAAGATTCTCTCTGAAGTGGAGATATTCCTCAAGCTTGTCGGCATCGGTATACCACTGACCGTGGAAGTTCTGAAGCGTGAACCAGTTCGGCTCAAAAATCTTCTTGACAACATCGTCGCCTCTCATGCCGATTGCATTAAGCAGATAGCGTTCAAACTCATAGTTGGTAAGACGATAGTCGGGACCGGAGCTGATGTTATAGAAATTGCGCCAGAATTCTTCGGGAACTCTCGAGTTACAAACCTTTGCGCAAAGACGTCCGCTGTCCTCAACCGTTGCCCATTCAAGCATACCGTTGATGGGAACGTGATACATGATCGGTTCCATATTGTAAAGAATATCGGGATAAAGAATACCCGTCTGACGAAGAGATACCCAATACTTAAGGCCCGAATCGGCAAGAAGACCTTCGGCGATCGTCTTACTGATTGCATAGTGGTCATAA
>JBJFHV010000417.1:0-7078 GCA_051894015.1 Acutalibacteraceae bacterium
TCCGTTGTCAACTGTAAAATTGAAGAAGCAAGAGACGCAAACATACCGTTTGAACATTATGTGATGCTTTCGTCTCCCGTTTATCTTTCGCCGGTCGATATCTGTGCCATTCTTGCCAATCAGATTGACAATGCCATTGAAGCCTGCAAAAAAATTGATGACGGGTCAGAACGGTCGGTCAAGGTCAAAATATGGCAAAAGGAAGCTTTTCTCTTTTTCAAGGTCACCAATACAGCGTTGGGAAATCCTTTCGACGATAAAAAGGAACTGAAAAGCTCCAAGACGGACGACACCGATATGCACGGTCTCGGCGTAAAAAATATCATGCGGACCGTCAGCCGATACGGCGGAACACTCAAAAACGAATATGCAAACGGATATTTCACTTCTGTTGCCATGCTGCCGAACAACAAACTCAATTAAGCGGACGGAGGAATCTTTTATGCTGAACCAATGCGCTTGTTACTGCGTCAAAAAGCTTGAAAAGTACTATCCTATCGCAAGCGACGATAAAGATATCTATATTTACGGCTTTGAGCTTTTGTTCTCCACTCTTTTTTCGTTAAGTAGTATCACCGTCATATCTCTTCTTTTAGGGCGCATCGGCTATGCTTTGTTCTTTCTTCTGTTTTTCTTCTCGCTGCGTCTTTTTTGCGGAGGATATCACGCAAGCACCTATACAAAATGCTTCATCATCACCAATCTGACCTTTCTTTCAACGGTTGCGTATACATACCTTGTCATGCTGACGAAGCTGTCTTTCCTGATGCCGGTTCTGTTTTTTCTCAGCGCCGTCATCATATGGATATTTGCTCCCGTTCAGAACGAAAACCATCCGTGCTCGGAAAAAACACTGAGAAAAAACAAGATTATATCCCGAAGTCTTGTTTGTATATATTCTTTGGTCTATATTCTGACTTTTGTCCTTGCTTCGGACAAGCATATTGCCGTCAATGCGGCATGGTCCTTTATTTCGGTTTCAATAATGATCATTATAGAAAAAATCAAACAGAAAGGGGTTAAGAATAATGAAAGCAATCAGTGAAAAAGTTGCTGAAGTTATTAAGGCTATCGCCAATCTCGGCGCAGGCGCTGCTTCTTCCGGCGTTGCTTACGAGCCGAAGATGCCGAAGAAACTGAAGAAATAAGGTTTGATTTTTAAGAGGCAGACTGTACCTTACCCTTTCGGTGTATGACGGTACAGTCTGTTTCTTTACTTACGAAAAGAGACATTATTTCAATATTATGTTGTTTTTCCGTCAAATTTAGCCAATTTTGCTTGACATTGTGTAAGAATCAAGATATAATTCACCCATAAAGCAGACGGGAGGACCGATTATGTCCGATTATCAATGGTACAAAACCGACACCGCCGGCATCATGTACACCGCGATCGCCGGAAAAGACAGCGGGAGAGTTTACCGGCTCGCCGCCGTTTTAAAAAGCGGTGATGTGGACGGAAAAATTCTTCAGCAGGCGGTTTACGCCCTTTTGCCGAGATTTCCGTATTTTTCGGTTCGCTACAAAAAAGGGTTTTTCTGGGGTTATCTGGAACACACGGACAAAAAGCCCGTTGTCCGCCGGGAGCAGGAATACCCTGCCGCCTTGGCATGGTACGGAAAAAACGGAGGTCCCGAATTCCGGGTGCTTTATTATAAAAGAAGAATCTCGCTTGAAATATCCCATCTGATTACCGACGGAACGGGCGCCGTTGAATTTCTCAAGGCGATTGTCTGCGAATACCTTTCACGCTCCGACCCGTCTTTCAAGATTCCGCAAGAAATCAAATCCGTTTCAGACAAAGCCGATCCCTGCGAAGAGGAAAACGCCTATGCCCGTTATTATTCGGGTGAAAAGCCGCTTGATGAGCCGTCGTCCTCTCCTGCTTATCAGCTGAAGCTCAATCGGGAGGAGGACTATGTCAAAGCCGTTTTCGGCCTGATCGACTTCGGCTCACTGAAGCCAAGATGCAAGCAAAAAAATCTGACCGTGACGGAATATCTTGCCGCGGCGGAAATTTTCGCCATAATCCGTTCGGCGCCCGAAGCCGTCACGGACGCAGTCAAAATTTCCGTTCCCGTTAACTTACGGAACTTTTTCCCGAGTGAAACCCTGCGCAATTTTGCAACCGATATTTCGGTCTGCTTCGAACCGAAAGGCAGACGCGACTATACCTTTGATGAAATCTGTACTGTGCTTTCGGGCGTGCTGAAGCAAAAAATCACCAAGCAATCCATGCAGAGCTTCATCAATAAAACGTACCATGTTGCCAAAAATCCGATCATTCGTCTGGTTCCGTTTTTTATCAAAAAACCGGTGCTCAACCGGGCGCAGATCAAGCTGCACCGTGACGGAATCAGCGTTGTATTGACGAATCTCGGAGTGGTTTCACTTCCGCCCGAATTGGCAGAAAAAATCGAACGGCTGGACTTTGTCGGCGGCGATCCGTCCGTATACGGTCTTACCGTGACCTCGTCCGTCATCAGTTTTGACAATGTGCTGAATATCTGTTTCAGCTGTGCGTCCCGTGACACATCCTTTACCCGGGAATTTTTCCGGATTCTTACCGAAGATTCGGTGAAAGTCAGGGTTGAAAGCAGTGACGAAAACGGGTTCAGCCGAACCGACAGCAAAAAAGCAAAATTCTGCCGAAGCTGCGGTGTTGAGCTTCCGCGTGAATATACGGTTTGTCCGCTTTGTCAAAGTAAGGCGGAGAAAACCGACCGCGAACCTTCTGTGCGGCAAGACGTATCGGAATATCCGCCGACGTTCCGAAAAATACCGGCCGAAAAGCCGTCCGGACCAAAAGGCCCGATCAGTGCCGAAAAGCTAAAAGCCTTCTTCTCCTTTTAAAATCCGCACAAAGCGGCTGTCAGACACATCTTTATCCGGTGTCTGACAGTCTTTTCTTTCCGGTTTTTCTCTCCTACTTGCTTTCGCTTGTGTCGGGATGTATAATAAGATGATCTAAAGAAAAGGGGTGCTGTTATGCCCGACACCATCGCGGCCATCGCGACGCCGCAAAACACCGGCGGAATCGGAATCATCAGAATCAGCGGCGAAAACGCTGTCGAAATCGCCGGAAAGGTATTCAAAGCCGCCGACAAACGAAATCTTGAAACGATGAAAGGCTATACGGCGGCGTACGGTCACGCCTATTTTGGAAGCGAACCGGTTGACGAGTGTATCGCCCTCGTTTTCCGTGCGCCGAAAAGCTATACAGGCGAAAACACGGTTGAGCTTTCCTGCCACGGCGGTCTGTTTGTCTTAAAGAAGGTGCTTCGGGCGGTATTCGAAGCCGGAGCAAGACCCGCCGAAGCCGGTGAATTCACAAAACGTGCTTTTTTAAACGGGAAAATTGACCTCACCGAAGCGGAAGCGGTCATGAATCTGATCAATGCGCAGGGCGAACAGGGAGCCAAAGCGGCTTTAACCGCCCTTGACGGCGCTTTGAGCCGAAAAATGAACGAACTGAATGCCATGCTTTTGTCCGTTGCGGCACACATGAGCGCAT
Organism: Acutalibacteraceae bacterium; assembly: GCA_051894015.1. Taxonomy (GTDB): domain Bacteria; phylum Bacillota; class Clostridia; order Oscillospirales; family Acutalibacteraceae; genus UBA6857. Next base: position 3,515 of record JBJFHV010000417.1, read on the forward strand.
GGGTCGATTATCCCGACGAGGACATTGAAGAGCTGGACGAAAAAACGCTTCTGAACACGCTCGAAAACGTAAAGACTCAGCTTGAGTCGCTGTTGTCCCGTTTTGATTCGGGCAGTGCTGTCACCAAAGGCGTGGAAACCGCCATCATCGGCAAGCCCAACGTCGGAAAGTCTGCCCTGATGAATCTGCTTTCGGGCTTCGGGCGTTCAATCGTCACCGATGTTGCCGGAACGACAAGAGACGTTGTGGAACAGACGGTCAATCTCGGCGATCTGCTGCTGCACCTTGCAGACACGGCGGGCATTCATCTGACCGATGATCTTGTGGAATCCATCGGAATCGAACGGGCAAAGGAAAAAACCGAGCGTGCCGGTCTTATTTTTGCGGTTTTCGATGTGTCAAGACCGCTTGACGAAGCCGACGAAAAAATCATTGACCTTTGCAAAGGGAAAAGAGCCGTCGCCGTGTTAAACAAAAGCGACCTTCCCCCGAAAGCCGACACCGACACAATCAAAGCCTCATTCGCTTATACGGTCGGACTTTGTGCACTTGACGGAAAGGGACTCGAAGAACTTGAAAAAGCTTGTGCGCTTCTTCTTTGCACAAACGAGCTTGACACCTCTCAGGCGATGCTTTCCACCGAGCGTCAGCGAAAAAATGCGCTTGATGCCCTTGCGGCAACGAAAGAAGCCATAGACGGTCTTACCGCCGGCATCACGCTCGACGCGGTCAACGTCTCGATTGATTCGGCAATCTCTTCCCTGATGGAGCTGACCGGTCAAAAAACGACCGACGCCGTTGTGGACGAGGTTTTCTCACAGTTTTGCGTCGGAAAATAGCCGTACCTTATCCGATCCGAAAAAGAAAAGCGCAGAAAATTGCCGTTACCCTATTGCTATTTATTAAGAAATTTGAGATAATAGGTAGGATTAAAATTATATGGTGATACATTGGAGGATTCACATTGAACGACTTTGAAAAATTAGCGGAGCTTTTGTTTCCGCATGTCAATAAAACGGTGGAACAGCTTGAAGAGCAGTTTCCGCCCCGCGCACTGAAAGAGGGCGCAAGAGTAACCCGTTTTGCCCCGAGTCCGACCGGCTTTCTTCATATCGGCGGACTGTTTGCCGCACTGATTTCGAAGCTGAACGCGCAGACGACGGACGGCGTATTTATTTTAAGAATTGAGGACACCGACAAAAAGCGTGAAATTGAGGACGGCGTTTCCGAAATCATCAAGGGTCTGAATGCTTTCGGCGTGACGGTTGACGAGGGTGTTATCGGCTTTAACGAGGAAAAGGGCGACTATGGCCCGTATCAGCAAAGCCACCGCGCCGAGATTTATCATATTGTTGCAAAGAAGCTTGTAACCGAGGGACTTGCTTATCCGTGCTTCTGCACCGAAGAAGAATTGTCCGCTCTTCGCGAAAAGCAGGAAGAAGAGGGTACGGCCATCAAGGGCTACTTCGGAAAGTGGGCGAAGTGCCGCTGTCTTACCTTTGAGGAGCAGAAAGCCCTGATCGAAAGCGGAAAGCCGTATACCTTACGGCTTCGCTCCCCCGGCAGAGAGGACGGCAAGATCAAATTTGACGACCTGATCAAAGGGAAGATTGAAATTGCCGAAAATATTCAGGACGTGGTACTTCTTAAAACCGACGGCATCCCGACCTATCATTTTGCCCATGCGGTGGACGACCACTTCATGAGAACGACGCACGTCATCAGAGGCGACGAATGGATTTCCTCCGTTCCGCTTCATATTCAGCTTTTCAAGGCCTGCGGCTTCCGTGTACCGAAGTATGCGCACATTTCTCCGATCATGAAAGAGGAAAACGGCGGCAAACGCAAGCTGAGCAAGCGCAAAGACCCCGAAGCGGCGGTTACCTATTACGCCGAGCAGGGCTATCCGAAGGAAAGCGTCATCGAATATCTTCTGACGCTTGCCAACTCGAATTTTGAGGACTGGCGAAGAGCGAACCCGAAAGCACCGCAGAGTGAATTCCCGTTCAATCTCAAAAAAATGAGCGTCAGCGGTGCGCTGTTTGATCTGACGAAGCTCAACGACGTCAGCAAGAACGTGATCAGCGTCATGACCGCCGAACAGGTGCTGTCCTATGCGCTCTCGTGGGCAAAGGACTTTGACAATGAGCTTTATGAGCTGTTAAGCCGTGATACAGAGTATGCGAAAGCGATTTTCTCGGTTGACCGCGACACACCGAAGCCGAGAAAGGACATCGCAAAATTCAGCGAGATTCGCTCTTATGTTGAGTATTATTTTGATGAGCTTTATAAAAACGACTTTTCAGAAATGCCCGAAAATATCACCGCCGACATGGCAAGAGAGATTCTTTCGGCTTATATCGAAAGCTATAACCCCGACGACAGCAAGGACGAATGGTTCAGCCGGATCAAAGGTCTTTGCGAACCTTTAGGCTACACGCCGAACGTCAAGGAATACAAGAAAAATCCCGACCTTTACAAAGGTCACGTCGGCGACGTTTCAACGGTAATCCGTATCGCCGTCACGGGCAGACGGAACACCCCCGACCTTTATTCCATCATGCAGATTTTAGGCGAAGACAAGGTGAAAGCCAGAATGAAAACCGCTCTTGCATTTTACGAAGCGTAAACCGGAAAGGAACAGACCAATGGAAGAAATAACAGTGAATTCAAACTTCATCCATGATTTTATTGATGAAGACCTGAAAAACGGCGTATACGACCATGTACAGACAAGATTTCCGCCCGAGCCGAACGGCTATCTTCATATCGGACACGCAAAGGCGATTCAGATCAATTTCAGCATTGCCGAAAAATACGGCGGAATCTGCAACCTTCGCCTTGACGACACCAACCCGTCAAAAGAGGACACCGAATATGTAGACGCCATCAAAGAGGACATCGAGTGGCTCGGCTACAAATGGAACGAAGTGCTTTACGCTTCAAGCTATTTTGACTTTATTCATGAGTGTGCGATTCAGCTTATCAAGCTCGGCAAGGCCTATGTCGATGATCTTTCCGCCGACGAAATAAGAGAAACCCGCGGCACGCTCACCGAACCGGGCAAGGAAAGCCCGTACCGCAACCGCAGTATCGAAGAAAATCTCGACCTGTTCACCCGCATGACGAACGGCGAGTTCCCCGACGGCGCAAGAGTGCTCCGGGCCAAAATCGACATGGCGTCCCCGAACATGAATATGCGTGACCCGGTCATTTACCGCATCGCTCATGTGACGCATCATCAGACGGGCGACAAGTGGTGCGTTTATCCGCTTTACGACTTCGCCCACCCGCTGTCGGACACCAAAGAGGGCGTGACCCATTCGCTGTGCTCGCTCGAATTTGAAAACCACAGACCGCTTTACGACTGGTTCTTAAAGGAGCTCGGTCTCCCGAACCCGTCAAGACAGATCGAGTTTGCAAGACTGAACCTCAACTACTGCCTGACAAGTAAGCGCAAATGCTTACAGCTTGTCAAGGAGGGCATCGTGGACGGCTGGGACGACCCGAGAATGGCGACGATCTGCGGCATGAGAAGAAGAGGCTATCCTGCGGCGGCGATCC
>JBJFHV010000418.1:0-1558 GCA_051894015.1 Acutalibacteraceae bacterium
GAGCCTGTAGGAGCCGCAACGGACTGTATCGAAGAAACCATGAGCGTCGATATACCGAAATTTGCCATCGGATTTAAAGAAACCATTTCTTCGCCCGTCCGAACGGCAAAAGAAGTGGTCTGTATGAATATTGCGCTTGACATCATCGCCGGAAGAACCTCTCCGCTTTATAACAGTTTAATTGCCAACGGCCTTATCAATCCCTCATTCGGGAGTGAATATTTTATCGGCCGTGGATTTGCCTGTCCGATGTTCTCAGGCGAAAGCAAGACTCCGGAAAAAGTCAGAGACGCAATTTTAAAGAATATCGATCAACTCAAACAAAACGGAATCCGTGACGACGACTTTAATATTTCCAGAAAACGTCTTTATGGTCTCGCCCTTCGCTCGTTTAACGACGTAGACGATATTGCCGGCAACATTGTTGACAGCTATTTTAACGGCAGTGATTTATTTGAAGAAATCGAAAGCTATAAAGCTGTCACCAAAACCGACATCGAAAACACGATAAAAACACACTTTGACACCGACAAAATGTGCCTGTCGGTCATAAAATAAAAGGATTGATAAAACATGGGAAAACAGCTTGTACTTGCCGAAAAACCGTCGGTTGCCCGTGATATTGCACGGGTCATAGGAGCAAACCGAAAGGGCAACGGCTATATCGAGGGAGACCGATACGTTGTGACGTGGGCGCTCGGACATCTTGTCACCCTCGCCGACCCCGACCTTTACGACGACAAATATAAGTCGTGGCGCCTTGAGGATTTACCGATGCTGCCCGAAAAAATGAAGCTTGTTGTGATTAAGCAGACCGCAAAGCAATATAAAACCGTGTCCGCTCTTATGGCAAGAAAAGACATTGACTCGCTCGTTATCGCTACCGACGCCGGACGTGAGGGGGAGCTTGTCGCACGATGGATTATGATGAAAGCGCACTTTAAAAAGCCTGCGTTCCGACTCTGGATTTCTTCGCAGACAGACAAGGCGATCAAAGAGGGCTTTGCTTCCTTAAAACCGGCAAAACAGTACGACAACCTGTATTATTCCGCCCAGGCAAGAGCCGAGGCGGACTGGCTTGTCGGACTGAACGTCACAAGAGCGCTGACCTGCAAGCATAACGCACAGCTTTCCGCCGGTCGTGTTCAGACTCCGACTCTTGCGATGATAGTGGAACGTGAAGAAGAAATCCTGAAGTTCAAGCCGAGCGACTACTACACGCTTCAGGCGGTTTTCAAGGGCTTCAACGCGACTTTCCGTGACAAAAACGGCAACACGAGATTTTCAAACCGTGAATATGTTGAGAAGATCGTCAAGGCACTGACCGGGCGTGAGGGAATTGTCGCATCGGTTGAGCGGACAGCAAAGAAGCAAAATCCGCCCGCCGCTTACGACCTGACCGAGCTTCAGAGAGACGCCAACAAGCTGTACGGCTACTCGGCGAAACAGACGCTGTCATACATGCAAAGCCTTTATGAAATGCACAAGGTACTGACCTACCCTTAGAAAGGCACCGTCACATCAATATATCCCTGTAAGGACAATTGCAAATCATTGA
>JBJFHV010000419.1:0-1557 GCA_051894015.1 Acutalibacteraceae bacterium
TGTGTGCTCGTGGCAGTTTTTGATGATATTGGAAACAGCTTCTGTTGTCCAGTTGAGGTCACCGCAAAATTGTTCGTCCTTGATTTCGGTTATCAGTTTTTGTCCCTTCAGTTCAAGCGCGACTTCAAGCGGTTCGACAGCCTTATGAATCAGTTGCCGGACGCTTGTCGGGTTCTTTTCGAAAATGACCGTACCGGCGTCAATTTTGGATATTTTCAAAAGGACATGGATCAGGTAATCCGTCCTTGCAATCAGCTGTGAAAGCTTGTGCAAAAGCTCAAGCCGCTTTTCCTCGATAATATCCGGCTCGTGAAGAAGCGATAAAATGAGATTGATGCTTGTCAGCGGTGTTCGAAGCTGATGGGAAATATCGGCGATGGAATCGGACAGAAATTTCTTTTCGTTTTTCAGTTTGTCGTTTTGCTCGTTAAGTATGGTAAGCATTTTTGAAAGCTCGTTCTGCAGAACGGAAAGCTCCCCTTCGAGGTTGTCTTCAATTCTTATTTCTCTGTTGCCGTGTAAAATTTTGTCAATGTCGTCCGTCAGTTTTCCCATGCGTTCATACCGTCTTTTTGCCGAAACATAAAAGACCGCGTAAACGCATAACCCGAAAACAGCCGTTACAAGTGCGGCAAGAGGCTTAAAAAAGCCGGATAGTACCGAAAAAACGGCAGTAAGAATGAGGATTACTGCCGACTCAATTTTAAATTCCCTGTTTCTGAAAATTTTCATCTCTGACCGTTCCTTAATCGGCGCAAAAGCTTGATGAAGTAAAGCACATCAGGTCGTTTTGTGCCGGTAAAATACATGGTATTTATTGATTTGGTTTTTGCTGTTTTTCCTTGTCGCCGAGTTTGTAGCCGATCCCACGAACCGTCAGTATGATTTCCGGATTTTGGGGATCGTCCTCAATTTTCTCTCGGAGCCTTTTTATGTATACCGTCAGTGTGTTGTCATTGACAAAATCGCCGGCCGCGTCCCATATTTCGGCAAGCAGCTTGCTTCTTGACAAAACAGTATTCGGATTGTTGATAAAAGTAAGCAGCAGTCTGTATTCAAGGGCGGAAAGGAACATATCTTTCCCGTTTTTCATGGCGATGCCTTTAACCGTGTCGACGGTAACGTTTCCGATTGTAATAACCGACTGCGCCTTGCCGCATCTTCTGAGAACGGAACGAATACGGGAAACGAGTTCTCTCGGCCGATACGGCTTTTCAATGTAGTCGTCGGCACCCATGTCAAGACCGGTAACAACGCTGTATTCATCGCCGGACGCAGTCAGAAAGATTACCGGGAGATCAAAGCGCTGTTTGATATAGGAACAAACGGCAAAACCGTTGCCCTGTGCAAGACAAATATCAAGAAGCACGAGATCAAAACAGCCGCTTTCGGCTTTTTCAATTGCCGAATCCTGTCCGTCGGCGCATTCAACCAGAAAGCCTTCTTTGGTCAAAAATTCCGTCAGAGGAACCGTGATTCTTTTGTCGTCTTCAACAAGTAATAGTTTAATCATAGATATCACCGATTCAATTATACATAATCAGGCTTTGCTTATCA
>JBJFHV010000420.1:0-1555 GCA_051894015.1 Acutalibacteraceae bacterium
GGATAAAGTACGGCAAATTTCTCGCCGTCTAACTGCAAAGCGGTCAAGCGGTCGCAGAATTCGTATTTACTGATTTCGGCGCCGTCAAGAACACGGTCAACAAGGGCATAAATCTTGTTTCGCAGGTAAACCCTTGCATTATAACGCTTCCCGTCAAAATCAAATATATCAACAAAATCCGTCTTGATAGTAAGTCCATTTTCACCTATCTCGACATTCACAATTGGCGCCGGATATCCGCAAAGCGAACCAACATTGATTTCCGTAATAGTGTTACCTTTGTCGGAAGTAAAGGTGTCGATACGCTGAATATGTGAATGACCGACAAACATATACCGAAGTCCGGCATCTGCAAGCCGTGAAGCGACATATTCTCGGTCGCCGACGCAGGTCGAACCACCCGTAACAAGCGGGTGAACATGGGCTACGAGAAGATGATGCTCCATACCGATTAATATTTTTTCGTCAGCATCTGCTTTTTTAATTTGTTCTTCAATCCACTTGAAGTGTTCTTCTTTAAAGCCTGCCCTGCCCTTGCCGTTCTGATCGTCATTGAGAGCAAGCAGACGTACTTTTTCGCCGATATCAACCGTGTAGGAACAAGTGCCAAGATGTGTGATATACTCGCTTAACGCTTGTTTTGAGCCGAAATCAAAGTAAAAATCCCGAAGTTCTTCATGTCTTACAGTCGGAACATCATGATAAATGGCGTTTCCGCTGTATTTTCTCGGGTTTTCATCACAGCACCAGTCATGTGTCGCCGTGATGACATAGACCGGTTTCGATTTTTGCAGATCATAAAGCTTTTCCCGAAATTCCTCATGGCTTGCCTGTTCTCCGTTGTTTGTCAAATCGCCGATTATCATAACCGCATCGGTATCACTTTTCTTAATTTTCGAAAAAGCGGCATCAATGATGCCGCCGGTTTCGTTCAAACATTTTTGGTCTGAACCGCTTCTCAGGTCGTATGCACGGCCGTCAGCGGAAAGTGTTCTTGAAAAGTGATGCGTATCGGCGATGAAGGTAAGTTTCGTCACTTCCGGTTTCATCTTATACCTCCGCATTTACTTCCTTCTCGTGTGTTTTGTTATCTTCAGCAATAGCCGCACGTCTTTCCATAATTTCAGCCATCATCTTTCTGTGCGATTCACCGGTAATATTATAGAAATGCATCGGAATGAGCATAAGAAGATAACCGACAGCCGGAACGATCGTTGTCATCAGGAACAACGCTTTATTGGTTGCTGCATTCTGAACGATGGAGCCTTCCTCATGTGCCTGATAACCGGTGAGCCCGAGAACCCAAAGTCCGATTGAAGATGAGAAGGTATTTTCAATTTTGCCGGTAAAGGACATAATAGAAAGCATGATACCTTCAACACGGTTGCCGGTTTTCCATTCGATATAGTCAACCGTTTCCGCTTCCATTTCTTTTTGCATAAGGTTCTTGAATTCCATCGGAATGGCAGAAAGACCGGTAAAGATAACGATGATGATGCCGGTAAGCAAAGATACGGCAGTTCCGGATTCTTTATTCAAAAGACCCGAATACGTT
>JBJFHV010000421.1:0-1552 GCA_051894015.1 Acutalibacteraceae bacterium
CAACCACGACAACCAAGAAGGCTGTCACGACGACGAAGCCTACAACGACTAAGAAGCCTACAACAACAAAGAAACCCACCACAACAACAAAACCGACTACAACAAAGCCGTCAACGACAACCGATCCGTACGGCTTCGGAACGGATGAGGTGGAAAAGCCTAAGACCTATCTTGCCGCTTCCGCCCGTTATAAAGTCTATGTCAATGTAAACAGTCTTACAATCAGAAGTAAGCCGAGCCAGTCGGCAAGCCGCGTTGTATATGTTTCTCTCGGCGAATCGCTTACGGTTTACGCAAAGAGTCAGGACGGATTTACTTATGTAAGAAGCGACCGTTACGGTGTTTACGGTTGGGTCAGCAACAGCTATATTTCCACGACAAGACCGCAGGCCGAACAGACAGTTGTCGTTCCCGATCTCGTTAAGCCGGACAAGCAGTATTCCAATCCGAAAACAATGTATGTCAATGCTCAGATCGGCGTCAGACTTCGTAAGGCACCCGATATGGACGCAGAAAGTGTAAGATCTCTTTCTTACGGCTTCCCCGTAAAGGTGACCGGCTACAGCAGCAGCCACAGCGGATGGGTCTATGTCACGGACACCACGCACGGCGTGACCGGCTGGGTAAAACTTGCATGGCTGAGCGAAAATAATAATCAGTGAATGTGAAGGCGGCTGCATTCCATGTTGAATGCTAAGCAAAATAAAATAAGAGTGGCTGTAAAGTACAATACAAAGTCAATGTGTATTGTGTGCTTTGCAGCCACTTGCTTTTTTGTAAGTTTTGTCAGTTTGAAGTGAAAGATTTTATTGAAAAAATGTATGGACTTCTTCAAGCTGTTGGTATAAAATAAAAAGGCTATAAAAGTGACAAAAACGCAGGAGGAAATATACGATGATGACTTTATCAACCAGATGGGCAAAAGAAGCAATGTGTGACAATCCTCTGCCCGAATACCCGAGACCGCAGATGGTCAGAGAGCCGTGGCTGAATCTCAACGGTATGTTCGATTATGCCGTAACCGGCGCAGACTGTGAAAAATGCAAAAGCTTTGACGGAAAGATCCGTGTGCCGTTTGCGATTGAAAGCTGCCTTTCCGGTGTTTGTAAAAGGCTGAAAAGTGACGAGCTTCTTTGGTATAAAAAGATTTTTACTTTGCCGGAAGCTTTCAAAGGCAAAAGAGTTCTTCTTCATTTCGGCGCCGTTGACTGGGAATGCAGTGTTTTCGTCAACGGACAGAAGGCCGGTTCTCACATCGGCGGTTACTGTCCGTTCAGCTTTGATATTACCGATAAGCTGAAAGACGGCGAAAACGAGCTTGTTGTGCGTGTCTTTGACCCGACCGACGACGGATGGCAAAACCGCGGCAAGCAGGCGAGCGAATCGCATGGCTTCTGGTACACCTCGACAAGCGGCATCTGGAAAACCGTGTGGCTTGAGGCAGTGAACGAAAACTACATAACCGGCTACAAGCTGACGCCCGACATCGACAGCGAAACCATCCATATCAAAACCGGCATCAATGGCGAGGGTACGCTGAAGCTGACGGTTC
>JBJFHV010000422.1:0-1541 GCA_051894015.1 Acutalibacteraceae bacterium
TATCCCCTGTCTTGTATACGGCGTCGTCAAGACTGCAACGCTCCAAAATTACATCGCCCCAGTCATAAAGCATGGTTTCGCCCGCATTGACAAGAAGATCGACGCTTCTTAACGTGTCGCAGTCGATGATGAGCACGCTTTTATCTCTTGCGGCAAGAGCTTGCGCCAGACCGACGGCAACTGAGGTTTTCCCGACGCCCCCTTTACCGGAGGCTATAACAATTTTTTTTGCCATATTATGCCACACTGAAAAGCGAACCGCCTTAAGAAGACGGACGCCTTTTTCCTTTCGTAAGATTCAAAACCCGATTTATTGTAAAAGTGTCCCCTCGTTTCTGAGTGTTTCTTCAAAATTGGTTTTCTCGAAATACTGCTGCATAACAGCCGAAGCAACCGGTGCCGTCGAGCCGCCGCTTTTTGCTCCTTCGATCACAACCGCAACCGCAATTTCCGGATCATCATACGGTGCAAACGTAATGATAAGGCCGTTATTGATTTCCACTTCCTTACCGTTGACCTTTTTAAAAATCGAGGTTGTACCGGTCTTGGCGGCAACCGTCTCGGGTACTTTTGAAAAGTCCGCATAGCTTTCGGTACCGACAAGAAGCATTCCTTTATAAACAAGCTCCCAGTTCTTCTCTTTGAAATCCGCCTTGGATAAAACCTGTGTTTCTCTTTCGGAAATGGTTTGGCTGTAGTCACTGTTCATTATTGACTTGATGACGTGCGCTTTATACCGGACGCCCTTGTTTGCAATGGTGGAAACATAGGAACAAAGCTGAATCGGCGTAAACTGATTGTCGCCGTGTCCGATACCCGCCTGAACCGTAAGGCCCGGAGTCCAGAGCTCACCTTTCGAGGTACGAAGCTGCGGCGAGTCAACGGTACCCTCGTTTTCCGTAAGCTCAATGCCCGTCTTTTGTCCGAGTCCGAACATCGTATAGTAGTCATTCAGCTTATCAATTCCCAAAAGCCTTGACGTTTCGTAAAAGAAAATATTGCAGCTGTGATAAAGCGCATGAACAACATCCTGACTGTGATGAACACCGGTGCACTGCGGCTGATAGTCTTCATAATGGGTATATTTTCCGCTGCACCAGACCGTACTTTGCGCATTGATCACGCCTTCTTCCAGTCCCGCCATCGCCACTGCCGGCTTGATCGTTGAACCGGGCGTATAAATACTTCTCAGCGCACGGTTCCAAAGCGGCTTATCCGGGTCAGCAGTCAGCTTCTTCACATCGTCATTATACGTTGACAGATCGAATGACGGATAATTCACACAGGCAAGCACATCGTTATTTTTGGTATTCATAACAACAACGGCGCCGGCTTTTGCGTCCTTATTGGTTTCGTACATCTTTTGGATCAATGACGACAAGGCATCGTATGCTGTCTTTTGAAGCTTGGAGTCAATGGTCAGAATGATATTGTCACCTGCAACCGGCTGTTTGGTATACACTTCGGACGTGTTGCCGTTTTCATCGACATAAATCGTTTTCTCTCCCGGTTCGCCGCGCAGATATTCCTCCATTGTGTAT
>JBJFHV010000423.1:0-6963 GCA_051894015.1 Acutalibacteraceae bacterium
AAAGGATCGCCGAAAAGCAAAAAAGTGTTTTCAATAGATTTTTCATGATTTGTACCTCCTGCCGATCATGAGGCACCGGTGCAATGAATATCGGCTTTCACAATTATAACATAAAAGGATAAAAATGCAGCTGTCCAAATAATGGAGAAGAAAAAAGAAATGAATTTACATTTTTTTATTGCACATTGGGCGCAAATATGATAATATCAACAAAGCGGAATATTTTATACGAAGGGAGTTTCATCATGCTAAGTCAGGTTGAAAGTAAAATACAGGAATTAAACGAGCGGAAAAATCAGGAATATAAGGATCGGAAAAAAGCGTATCTTGAGGAGTTTGAATTTGTCTCCGCGGGAAAAAATAAACCTGCACCGGTGATAACCGACGAGGAATACGAAGAGCTTTTAAGGGCGTCGTTCGGTACGAAGAACGCCGGAATGAACAAGACGGCAAAACTGATGAAGGTTTGCTCCGGTCTGGTGCTGGCTTTGGGTATCGTCGCGGCTATCGCAACGGCGGCATTTGCCGAATCTCTCGGATTTGTTTACTTTTCGGTCATTGTTTTTGCTGCAATTTTGATATCATTCCTTTTTAAAGGAATCGGAGAAAGTATCAGACTTCAGCAGCAGCTTGTGGATATGAAGCTTTTGGAAAGCAAGAAAAGCAGTAAGACGGTGACGGACGAAAAACGCTCCTTCCCGGATACACAGCCTTCGGTAGATCAGCAATTCGCGAACGCGCCGCCCGTACAGCAGGCATACTCGACCTATATTGTCAGTCAGTAAGACGAAACTAAGGAAGCTCTGAATCAAAGTGGATACTGTGATTGATCAGAGCTTCCCCGGAAAAATAAAAAATCAAGGGACTGCGAAAACAGTCCCTTATTTATTGTGCATTGTAATTATGCATTCGCTGTAGCATCTGAGGGATCCTCAGTGTCAGCCGGCTTGAGTGAAGCAAAAACCTGCTTGATTGCATCGATGATCTTTGCAACAAAATCAGAAATGTTTTTTAAGAGAGCAAGAATGTTTTCAGGCATCGGTATTCTCCTTTCCGGCATAGCGCCTTTTGTTAACTGAATATTAACATTTTTCGCTCAAAATGTCAACAGATTTTGAAATTATTTCGGTTAAAATATCAACAAATCAGGGACTTACTGTCTAAAAAATCGTACAATCCGATAGCCGATATAAAAGAATTCCTCTCTCAAAAGAAACGGAAGCTTCGTTTTGACGCTTCTGTACATAGACGTTGGTGTCGGGGAAGAATAAGCGTTCAGACCGTAATCGTCCGCCATAAGCATGGCTCGTTTCATATGAAGAGGATCGCTTACGATCAGGACGGAGGAAAGACCGCGTTCGTCAAGGATTGTTTTCGAATACTCAAGATTTTCCTCGGTTATGGTTGACTGATCTTCAACCAATATGTCGCTTTCGGGCACGCCCTGAGATACGACATAGTCTTTTGCGGTGAGAGCGTCGGAAACGATGTTGCCGTCCGCTGTGCCGCCGGTGACGAGGATATACCGGACAAGCCCGCTTTGATAAAGCGAAACGGCGTGGTTGAGACGCTCCCGGTAAACGGGTGAAACCTTGCCGTTCGGTGCGGCGGCGCCCAAGACGACAGCGGCATCTGCCGGGCGCGCTTCGTCGATTTGCGAGTAGCTTACAATAGAAAACGCAGTTGCAATCAGACAGACGACAACCAGCGAAACCGCCAAAACGAAGGCAAAGAAAACGGGTCTGACCGTTCTTTTCGGCGAATGCGGGCTGAAAGTACGAGCAGGTATTTCTGAAACGGCACGGCCATCGTTGTTATGTGTGATCGGTAAGTCGGACATAATTTGACCTCCTTAAAACGTACATTCTGCTTTTCGCAGGATTGATACGATCCTTGAAAAAGAAAAAATGATAAAGGGACTGTTCCGCGTGCTTTCAGAACAGTCCCGAAAAATTATACCTCCTGCGTTGCGGCTCTTCTCTCGGAAAGCTCGGCTGAAATTTTTTCGGTAAGCTCCGGCTTTAATCTGAATTTCGATTTGTGTACCACAAACGCAAGAACAAGAAAAACAACCGGCGCGGCAAAAAGGAGAAGCTTAAAAGCGGTGAGCGCCTGAGCGGTCGGAAGAACTTCGGAATCTGCGTCGAACTTCACGAATGCAAACACACCGAAAATGATGGTCTGGCTCAGGCCGTTGGCAATCTTGCTTAAGAAGGTGAGCATCGAAAAGATCGTGCCCTCGTTTCTTTCTCCTGTCTTCCATTCGCCGTAGTCCACCGCATCGGCGAGCATAACCGTCTGCATAACACTCATAGCGCCGTAGCCGAGGAAGGGCGGAACACACGAAAGGATAAACAGAACAATGTTGACGTTGGATACGCTTCCGACAGCGGCCATCAGCGCATAGCCGGCCATGGGTAAAATATAGGCAATCAGATAGGCTTTGTTCCGGTTAATCTTCTTGGCAAGAAGCGGAAAACCGAGCGTACCGATTCCCTGAATCGCACCGGTGACAATGCCGATGATGCCGTAAAGGCTGTCTTTTTCGAGCACATACATAAAGTAATACATCATAACGCCTGTCGTGATGCAGTTGGCCGTGTTGAACAGCGTCATGATAACAACGACCGTCAGCGCCTGATCGTTGCCGAAAAGAACCTTGGCGGCTTTCTTGAGGGAAAACCGTTCACCGGACACCTTGACCGAGACGGACCTTTCCTTGACATTTGCTGCGCACAACACCGAAGTGGTAATATAAACAACGCTTGCAATCAGCGCATACTTGATAAAGCCTGCATTGGAGCCTCTGCCGCCGAGCTTATCGACGATATTGAGCGTAAAGGCACTGACGATACCGCCTGCCGCGCTCGTAATTCTCGGAATTACCGCAAGCTGATCTCTTTCGTTTCGGTCAAACGTCATCGCAGGCACCAGCGCCCAATAGGCAACGTCAATCATGGTGTAGGTCATGTCGCACAGAACGTACAGAACCGTTGCCCAGATATAGATCCCGACGCCGCGGAAGCCCGGGTCAAAATAAATCAGTACGGTACACGCCGCATTTGTCAGCGCACCGGCGACGATCCACGGCTTGAACTTGCCGAAGCGTGAATGAACGGCGTCGATGAAAGCGCCCATGAAAAGGTCGTTGAGCCCGTCCCACACACGGCAAAGCAGAAACATGATGGACAGATATGCCGGACTGATCCCGAGCACCTGCATAAAATAAAGGCTTAAAAATGAGCCGTAAACAAGGCTCGACGCCATGGTTTTACCGGTCGGTCCGAGACCGAAGCCTATTTTTTCACGCAGAGCCATTGCGCCCTCTTTTTTCTCTTTCTTCATAAATTTATACTCCTCAGTTTGTTTTTCTTATCTATTTTAGCAGACAGGACCGGACAATGCAAGGATAAAAGTGCGCACGGGAGAAAAGAGCCAATATAAGGGGCTGTCCCGGAAAATCGGAACAGCCCCCGTTTCTTTTCGTTTTATTCCTTAATTTTTGCTAGCTTCACCGCATTTTTAAAGAAAATCTTATCGTTTTCGTCTTCTGAAAAACCGTAGCTTTTGATTATGTCAACAAATTTCTTTGCGTCGCACCACGGGTAGTCGGTGGCGAAAAGAATTTTGTCTGCGCTGTGTTTTTCTATTATTTCCCTGCACTTTTCGGTGTAGCGGTCAAGAACAAATGACGTGTCAAAATAAACGGGCTTGCCGACGAGCTTTTCCAACACCTCATCGGGGAGGTCACAGCCGCCCATGTGAGCGAGAACGAGCTTGTTGTCGATTATACCGCTGAGAGCGTCGAGAACATGAAGCACCATATCGGGAGTGCAGTGAACATCATCGGGGCAGCCTATGTCAACGCCTGCGTGAGTGACGGTTATAAGGTCACGCTTTGCGGCTTCTTCCATGATTTTTATGTATGCGTCGCAGTCAAAACGCTGACCCTGATAGTCGGGGTGAATTTTAATGCCGAAGAGACCTGATTCTTTGATGAAATCAAGAATTTCTTCAACATTTTCACACTGCGGATGAATTGCACCTGCATAGATAATTCCGTCAGTGCCGTTGATTTTCGCTGCCATGCTGTTTATTGACTCGACCTGTTTTGCGCTTGTCGCCACAGGGAGAATTACGCATTTATCTATTGCGTTTTTCTTCTTATCACGCTTTATCGCGTCAAGCGTTGCTTCGCTGTATGCTTTTGTGTTGCCTTTCTCGGAGAGAAAAGCGATTGTTTTAGCGGCTATTTTATCGGGAAAAATATGTGTGTGAAAATCAATTATCATAAAAGCCGCCTCCTTTCAGCGATAAATATATCACAAAAAGCGGTGAAGTTCAAATGAAAATTTCGTGCGACAATCAACGAATTATAATTATGAATGCTCGTATTGAACGAAGCTGTCTGTGCGGCGTTCTCCCTTACCGACAACACTGTGTTTCCCCGCGATCGCAACTTTTCTCTCTTCTCTTTTATCTCTTATCCGGAAAAGTCGCAAAAGAAGAGAAGAGAGAAGAACGAAAGGTGAAGAGAAAAGAATACCAAAAAGAAAAGCCACACTTTCGTGCGACTTTTCTTTTTGGTGGGCAGGGATGGATTCGAACCATCGAAGTCACTGACGGCAGATTTACAGTCTGCTCCCTTTGGCCACTCGGGAACCTACCCATATTGAATTATTGTTGGTGGAGCTGGTGGACGGACTCGAACCCCCGACCTGCTGATTACAAATCAGCTGCTCTACCAACTGAGCTACACCAGCGTTTCAACGCTCGACTAATATACCATAAAAAAGCGGACTCGTCAACCCTTTTTCGCTAAATTTTTAAAATTTTTTTGTTGATTTTATTTTGCACACGTTGTATAATATATTTACAAAACAATCAACGAGGTGAGAACATGAAGCAGATCAAAGCATTCCCGGATAAAATCGTCATAAAAGGCCATTATTCTTACCTTGTCGGCGGCGTGATCCTGCTGACGGGCGGAATTGTTTTTCTGAAAGAAATTGTTTCGTTGCCGGTTTCCGGTGCTGATCTTTTTACGCCGGGCGGACTTTCGGTTTTGTGTCTTGTGGCGTTCGCATTGTTCTTTGTCTGCACCGGCTTGTTTATGCTGTTAAGATTCTTCGAAACCGTCACCGTGGACGAAAACGGCATTGTGCGCAAGGGCTTGCTGACACGAAAAAGACTGGCTTGGTCGGAAACGGCGGACTTCGGTGTGTTTTATGACGTGAAGTCCAGACGTCCGATGTATGTGCTTTACTTTTCGGATGAAAAGCTGCAAACCAACCCAAAAGAAACGAGAAAAAAGCTTCGGGGAAGGACAATAAAGATTTATGTTGCGCAGTCGGAATCTGGTGTCGTGACGGACTTGCTTTTGCCGTTCTGCCGTCGCTTTGCCGGCTGTAAGCCGTTTGTCAGCGACCCGGATTATCCTTGGAGAATGAGATGAGGAGGACGGCTGTGAAAGAGAAAAAAAGGTGAGTTCGCGTGGAATCGTCGGACGGGTCTTTTTGGCATGGTATTTCTTTGCTGGGCGGTTTTTAACGGTCTTTTCATCGCCGTAAAAGAGGGGGAAGCGTTCAATTGGATTTCGATTGTTTTCAGCTTGCTTCTTATCGCCGCGTTTTCGGTCTTGTTTCCCTACGGCTATCGGTTTGACGAAAACGGTGCGGAGATTTTGTATCTGTTCGGGCATCGGGAAACGTTCAGGTGGTCGCAGGTGAAAATGGTTATGGTTGAAAGAGAACAATTTGTTCCGTTGTGGCTCGAAGGCTGTATGAACAATTATGTGTTTTACGGTCTGTGGGAAAGAAAATCGAAAGATGCAAGCAGTATCAATAAAAACAGAAAGACAAAACGGCTGATAGAAAAGTATTACGGGATAAAAGAGAAAAAATGAGACGGAAAATACGGCTTTGGGGGTGGCAGGATGAATCAGGCTGAGATGAACACAAACAGTATACTTGTGAAACCGAACAGAGTGTTTCTTGCACGCGGGGTTTTTTCGCTTTTTCTCGGCTGTCTGGTTCTTGGCTTGCTCTTTAACGGATCCGAGCCGATTGCGCCGATTGAGATGACGAACGCCGATAAGCTGGGCACGAAAATCTGGTATGTGTTTTTGCTGCTCTTTTTCGGGTTTGGCTTTTGGGGAATCATCACAGGCAGTATGCGTATCGTGATTGATGAAAACGGTGTATGCGGCAAACGGTTGTTTTCGAAAAAGAGGCTTTTGTGGTCTGAGATTCGGGACTGCGGAATTTTTGACAGCGGTGACGGTGACATTCACGGAAAGATCAGTGTTTTATATTTTTCCGCCGTAGAACTGCCGCCCAACAAGAAACAAACCAAGAAAAAGATAAGGCGCAGAACAGTTTACGCGTATGTGCAATACTCGGGTGAGGACGCTGACAGAATCGTTGCGTTTTGCCGTCGGTATGCAAAGTGTGAGCCGTTCGTGAGCGATTGAATAAAAAAGAGGTGGCAAGATGAATCGGATTGAAATAAAAGCGAATGAAGTTGTTGTGAAGAGGAACCACCTTTTGATTGTTCTCGGTGTGTTTGCCCTTGGTATGGGAATCACAGCCGTATTGGGACTGGTTGATTTTCTTATGCTCGGACCTCCGGAACCGGGCGATGAATTTATGCAGGCGTTTACATTATTGTATATCTTTGCAGGAACGGTATTGTTTTTCGGTATGGGCGTTTACAGTATCACGACAGGTTTTAACCGGATTGTGATTGATTCGGACGGCGTATTTTGCAAGGGTCTTTTCGGTGAGAAAAAGCTGATATGGCAGGAGATATCCGACTATGGAATGTTTTTGAGTGGGAGATCTATGGGATACAGTGAATATATTCTCTATTTTTCAAGGGAGGTTTTGCCGCTCAACAAGAAACAAACCAAGAAAAAGCTAAGGGGCAGAGCGGTTTTTGCGTATGTGCATTACCGTGGTGAGG
>JBJFHV010000424.1:0-1532 GCA_051894015.1 Acutalibacteraceae bacterium
CGCAGACAGCTTGTGCAACAACGGCATTTATGTTGGGCATGACCCGGACAATTCTTACAGATTCATCAAGCAGTGAGCCGATAAATTCAAGTGTTTTTCCCGCCGCTATCGAAATGATCAGCGGTGATTTTTCTTTTACGGTTTCGCTGATTTGGGGAAGCAGAGAACCGAAAACGTTCGGTTTAACGCTGAGAACGATTTTTTCACAGCTTTTGCAAAGCTCGTTTGCACTTCCAAAAACCTTCACACCGTACACAGCGGACAAGTCCTCTGCCTTTTCTTTAATCACGTCAAACACGCCGATATCGTTGCCTTTTAAAAAGCCGGAAGATACGATTCCTTTGATTATGGCCGTTGCCATGTTCCCTGTTCCTATAAATCCGAGCATATCCATCACCTTCTGAAAAAATTTATGCCGTTACTTCCTGAGCCTCTAATGCGGACGTACAGAACGGACATTTTGTTGCTTCAATGCTGATCTCACTTTGGCAATACGGACATTTTTTTGTTGTCGGTGCAGCCGGTTCTTCCTCTTTTTTGCCGACGCTCATGATCTTGTTGATACCCTTGACAAGCAGGAAGATCACAAACGCCATAATAAGGAAGTTGATTACGGCCGTGATCAGTGAACCGTAATTGAGCGTTGCATAGCCGGCATTCTTTGCGGCTTCAGCGGTTTTGAATACCTCGTCGGTCACGCCGAGAACGATAAACTTGTCCGAAAAGTTGATGCCCTTTGTAATGAGACTCAAAAGCGGTGAAACCAGGTCGTTGACAAGCGAATTGACGATCGCCTGAAAAGCACCGCCGATGATAACGCCGACGGCAAGATCAATGACGTTGCCGCGCATAATAAACTTCTTGAATTCTGCAAAAAATCCTTTACTTTTTTCTTTCATTTTTATTACCTCCGAATGATTTTGTATATTCTATCACATTGTATCATAAAAATAAAGACAAATCTGAGCCTCTTTACGAATTTTACAACAACACACTCACACTCCCGTCAGGTCAAAATCGGGAATAAAGCCGCTGTCTGCCGCCGTTTCCTGTTGAATAAAAGCGTTTTCGAAGCCCTCCTTTTCAAGGAACGAAAGCACTTTTTCGTACTCCCGTTGGGTGATTGTGCGCTGAAGTTCGGGGAAACCGTCAATTTTTCCGCAGGGTGTATACTGTGCCATCAGGCTTACAAGGGTCTTTTCTCCGAGTGCTTTTTTGATCCACGCAAAAATCTCAAGCGAACGGTTGGTATTCATCGGCAAAATCAGGTGGCGAATGATCAGCCCTTTTAAAAGCATTCCGTCCGGCGAAAAAACATCTTCCGGCACCTGCCGGCGCATTTCGACAACAGCGGCCGAGGCTTTTTCAAAATAATCGGGAGCCGCTGAATACTTTTCGGCTCTGTCGGGCGTACTGTATTTCAGATCGGGCAGGTAAACATCAATCAAGCCCTCCAGCTTTTTGAGCGTTTCCACGCTTTCATAACCACTGCTGTTATAAACGACGGGAACAGGACTGTGATAGTCTTTCAA
>JBJFHV010000425.1:0-1531 GCA_051894015.1 Acutalibacteraceae bacterium
TTGTCGGTGTTGCTGTCAAGCAACTGAACAGATACTTTATCGGCAATTTCAAGCACCTGATTTACCGTAACATTTCCGACGACGGCAAGCGCCATATTGCTCAGATTATAAAATGTGTTGTAGCAGCTGTATAGCAAATCGGCGTTTATCTGCGCAATGGATTCGACCGTTCCGGCAATATCAATGCGGACCGGGTTGTTGACGTAAAGACCGCGCAGAAGATTGAAAAGCACCTGCCAGTCGGGGTCGTCCTGATACATTTTTATTTCCTGACCGATAATGCCCTGCTCCTTTTGAACGGTCGCTTCGGTGAAATAGGGGTGCTTAACAAAGTCCAGAAGGATTTCAAGCGATTCACTGAAATTGTCGGCACATTGGAAAATATAGCAGGTCTTGTCAAAGGACGTGAACGCGTTTGCATTCGCACCCGTTTTTTCAAACCGTTCAAAGGCGTCAAGGTCCTCGCTTTCAAACAGCTTGTGTTCAAGAAAGTGTGCGATGCCCTCGGGTACTTTTGTATAATCGGCTTCGTTTTTCAGCTTGAAGCAGGTATCCACCGAACCGTATTTTGTTCCGAACATGGCAAACGCACCCGTATAATCTGGCTTTTCCATGACAAATATTTTCAGTCCGCTTTTGTGGTTGATTTCAACATACTTTTCATTCAGAAGCTTACTTTCGATTGTTTTCGTTTCCATGGTTTATTTCGCCTCCTTTTCGGCTTCAAGCATAAATACGGTGTCTTCGGTCACCATGTTTGCCGCAAGAATAATCTCCTGACGGCTGACATTCCGGATTTGTTGTGCAACTTGTTCCGGCGTTTCAAACGTACCCGACGTGATACTTGAAAGCAGCCAGCTTAAAACAGAACTGTTGCTGTCCATAACGGAATTGAGTGAATCACACAAAGAAAGCTTTGCACTTTCGATCACCTCATCGGTAAAGTTGCCTTTTCTCATGTCGTCAAGCTCATTGCGGATAGCGTCAAGGGCCTTTTGCATATTCTTGGTTTCTACACCGCTTTCGATGGTGATGATTCCTTTCGAGCTGACAAGCCTTGCCGTACAGTGATAACAAAGACTCATTTTTTCCCGGACATTGGCAAACAGCTTTGAGAACGTTCCTCCGCCGAAGATGGCGGTCATCAGCCGGATTGCCGCAAAATTATCTTTATCATAGGTCATTCCTGCACGAAGTCCCAACACAAGCTTTCCCTGCTTGACCGGCTGTTTCTCGATGACGGTTTTCACTTCGTCCGCATGAGTAATAAATTCGGTTCTGAGTTCGCACATATCCTGCTTTTCAAATCTTTCAAAATAAGGCTTGATAACAGATTTTGCGGTGTCTGCCGTTGAGCCGATAACGCTGACGGTAACCGGACAAGTTAAAATCAGTTTCTTCCATTGATCAAAAAGCTGTTTCGGTGTGAGATTTTTGATATCCTCAATCTCTCCGTATTCGCTCAGTCCGTAAGCCTCGCTGTCGCACATAGTTTTAAGCATCTGATTGAGCGAATATATACGCTTGTCAT
>JBJFHV010000426.1:0-1531 GCA_051894015.1 Acutalibacteraceae bacterium
CTTTAACCGTGACCCGATGAGAGTCAAAAAACTGCTGATGCACAAGCGTGAAATCAACCGTCTTTACGGCGTGACGAAACAGCAGGGTCTGACGCTGATTCCGCTGTCGATTTACTTTTTAAACGGCAGAGCGAAGCTTGAAATCGGGCTTTGCAAGGGCAAAAAGAACTACGACAAGCGTGAGGATATGGCAAAACGTGACGCAAAGCGCGACATTGAACGCTCGATAAGGGATAAGCGACATTTTTAAATTTTTCCTGTTGACTTTACAGTAAAGTCGGATATAATAGAATTCCGAAAGCTTTTTCGGCTTTTGGTTTTTACACATGGGGACGAAAGGATTTCGACGGGGATTCTGAAGTATGATAAGCGGGTAGTGATGCAGTCTCACTTTAAACACTGCAACCTAAAAATAAACGACAACAAAACTGTCTTAAAGGCTGCTTAATTGCGGCCCGTCTGAGCGGAGAGTACTGCGGCTTCGCATCAGGCGTCACAGAGCAGTGAACGTGAACAGCCGAACATTCTCATAGGCTGTCATGAGAAAGAGGATACCGAGCCGAAAAGCCTGTCGTCCGGCGTTTTAGCAAGGGAATTTTAAACGAACGACTCCACCCGAAGAAAGTTGTATGGAGGGGTTTTCGGACGCGGCTTCGATTGCCGCCGTCTCCACCAGAAGCGTAGCATAAATGCTGCAAAGATAAAAGAGAATAGATCATTGGGAACGTAAACGACGGATCGGTCTGTATGCGCTTTCTGCGATGATCTGTTCTTTTTTTCTGTTTTTATCCGAAATCATGTGTTTTTTTCACTCGAACTCGCTTTCCATAGGCTTTCGCCCGTATCGCCGTCCGGAATGAAACGGCAGTCATTGATGCCGGGTGCGCCTTTTTTGAAGCTTACCGGAACGGTGTCGACCTTTTCGACGCCCTCAAACGTATCTTTGCTTTCCTCAGGCGCAGGAGAGAGAAGAGAAAGGGGGCAGAATACGGTGTCTCGTCAAAACAAAGAGAATGAACCGCCAACAACAAAATCGCCCGGTCAACTCCAACAAGCTGACCGGGATATGTTTGTTCTTCTGTTTTCAATTATGCTTTGCCTGCACAGCCGAGAACGGTGTTGATCTTGTGCTCAACCATGCCCTCGATAGCTTCTCTTGCGGGCTTGAGATACTGACGGGGATCGAAGTGATCCGGATGCTCGGCAAAATGCTTTCTGATCGCAGCCGTCATGGCAAGACGAAGGTCGGAGTCGATGTTGATCTTGCAAACCGCCATGGTAGCAGCCTGGCGAAGCATATCCTCGGGGATACCGATAGCGTCCGGCATCTGTCCGCCGTATTGGTTGATCTGCTCAACAAATTCAGGAATAACCGAGCTTGCGCCGTGAAGAACGATCGGGAATCCGGGAAGCTTCTTGGAAACTTCTTCAAGAATGTCGAAACGAAGCTGCGGCTTCTGACCGGGCTTGAATTTGTAAGCGCCGTGGCTTGTGCCGATGGCGATAGCAAGGGAGTCAACGCCTGTGCGTG
>JBJFHV010000427.1:0-1530 GCA_051894015.1 Acutalibacteraceae bacterium
GCGGTCGATTCTGTTGACTAAAGACGGTGTAAAAGAAGCTTCATCTTCGGGGCTATATTCGCTTTTTTCAAAAAGGTACCGTTTTACTCTTGTGATCAGCGTGTCGGTATATTCATTTTCGTCCGGGTGGGAAAGCAGACCGACTTTTTTGTTCAGCAGAAGTATGTTTTCGTCTTCATAAATAATGTCAAGCTTTTTGGAGGCCGACATAAAATCGTATCTGGCTTCGCTTTTTTGGAAAAATTCATCGTTGATATACAGGTCGATTTTATCGCCGAGCTTCAGACGGGTCGAAATCTCCGCTCTTTTTCCGTTGACTTTGATTCGTTTGATCCGGATATATTTGTACATCAATGCTTTCGGAAGATTCGGAAAGCTTTTGGTTAAATACTTGTCAAGACGCTGATCGGCGTCGTTTTTTTCAATAATAAAGCTTCTCAATTCAATAACTCCTATGATTTTTCTTTCGTTATCATATCACACCGAATGAAAAAGAGCAATACCGAGACGGATTTTCAGTTGCCAATATCGTATTTTTGTTGTATAATAAAAATTAAGTTTAATTTTTGATATTCGGAAAGGCTGAGTATATGAAAAATAACGGCTTTGATTGGTTCAAGCTTGATAATGCTGCCAAAATTTTTCCCGGTCAAAATTCCAATACATGGTCGAATGTTTTCCGGATCGGCGTTGAGCTGAAAGAAGACGTTGACCCCGAAATACTGGAAACCGCTTTAAATAAAACGCTTGCGCGTATGCCGAGCTTTGACGTCAGAATCAAAAAAGGCTTCTTCTGGTATTTTTTTGAAAAAAATCCAAACCGAGCGACGGTTTCTCCGGATATAAAGAATCTTTGCTATCGCGTTAATTTTAAGGAAAACCAGGGCTTTCTTTTCCGGATGTATTACTTCGGAAAAAGGATCGCTGTCGATATTTACCATGCAATCAGTGACGGTTACGGCAACGTTGTTTTTGTTTCAACTGTTGTTGCGGAGTACCTGCGACTGAAAGGGTACGATATTCCCGCTTCAGGAGCAGTTCTCGACCTGAACGATCAGCCGACAAAAACCGAAACGGAAGACGCTTATAACCGCTTTGCTTCGTCGAAAGTCAAATATAACCGTCGGGACAAGCCGGTTTACCATGCGGTCGGAACCAAAGCGGGCGAGCATATGTGCAATTACACCGTGGGCATCATGTCTTTCAAACAGGTTCACGCAATCTGCAAAAAGTATAACGCGACGGTTACTGAATTTTTTGCGGCGATTTTAATGGATATTCATTATCAGAAGCAAAAGGCCGAAAACAGTAAAAAGAACCGTGAAGTCAGCGTACAAATACCCGTGAATCTGCGCAAGTTTTATCCGACAGATACTTTGCGGAATTTTGTTTTATGTCTGCGGGTGAAGATGAACCCGAACATGGGCGACTATACGTTTGAAGAAATATTAAAGCTCGTTTCGCTTCAATTAAGGCTTGCCAATGACGAAAAAGAAGTCAACTCGATGATGACACAGAATCTGAAAATCG
>JBJFHV010000428.1:0-1529 GCA_051894015.1 Acutalibacteraceae bacterium
AACCGGCTCGAGCTTGTTTTCGTAAGAATCAAGAAGTGTGTCAAGCGAAACGCTCTTGTCGCCGTACTTGATTGCTTTTTCGTCGGTCGTTGTACCAAGTAAAATACCCTCGTCAACATCGCCGACAGTCTCAAGAATGAACGCACCGTAATTGTAGCCGAAGATGTCGTCCGCCGAAACGTTCTTATCGTATTCAAAGCCGATGCCGTTGCCGAATGCCATCTTCATGACCGCTTCTGCTACTCCGCCGAAGCCGGGTGTGTAAGCCGCCTTGACGGTTCCGCTTCTCACAAGGGTTGTAACCTTGTTAAATACGGAAATCAGCGATTCGGTGTCGGGAAGTCCGTTTTCGTTATATTCAGGCTTAATCAGCACGCACTTATGACCTGCCGTCTTGAACTCAGGTGAGATAACCTCGTCCGTTTTGCCGGTTGTCACGGCAAAGGAAACAAGGGTAGGGGGAACGTCAAGATTTTCGAAGCTTCCGCTCATCGAGTCCTTACCGCCGATTGCAGCAATACCGAGGTCTTTTTGCGCTTCAAAGGCACCGAGCAAAGCCGAAAGCGGCTTGCCCCAGCGTCTGCCGTCCTTACCGGGACGCTCAAAATATTCCTGGAACGTCAGATACACGTCCTCGAACGAGGCACCGCTTGCGATAAGCTTTGAAACCGATTCCACAACGGCAAGATAAGCGCCGTGATACGGGGATTTTTCGGTGATGAACGGGTTGTAGCCCCATGCCATATAGGAGCAGTCGTCCGTGTGCTTCTTTTCCTGGGAAATCTTCTGTACCATCGCCTGATTGGGCGTCAGCTGATACTTGCCGCCGAACGGCATCAGCACCGTACCGGCGCCGATTGTTGAGTCGAAGCGCTCGGAAAGACCTCTCTTGGAGCAGACATTGAGGTCGGAAGCTAACTCAAGATACTTTTCGGCAAAATCACCGTCGGTATCCTTTTGATAATCTTCGGGGGCATTGAGCACAATATCAATATGCTTTTCGGCACCGTTGGAGTTGAGAAACTCTCTTGAAATGTCAACAATCGTCTTGCCGTTCCAGGTCATGGTCAGTCTCGGGTCGGCCTTAACAGACGCAACAACCGTTGCTTCAAGGTTTTCTTTCTCTGCCTTTTTGAGGAAGCGGTCAACGTCCTTTGCGTCTACGACAACCGCCATTCTTTCCTGGGACTCGGAAATCGCAAGCTCTGTTCCGTCAAGACCTTCGTACTTTTTCGGTACAAGGTTCAGGTCAATGTCAAGTCCGTCCGCAAGCTCACCGATCGCAACCGAAACACCGCCTGCGCCGAAGTCGTTACAGCGTTTGATCATCAGGCAGGCTTCCTTATCACGGAAAAGACGCTGAAGCTTTCTTTCCTCGGGGGCGTTACCCTTTTGTACCTCGGCACCGCAGCTTTCAAGCGACTTTAAGTTATGCGACTTTGACGAGCCGGTTGCACCGCCGCAGCCGTCACGTCCCGTTCTTCCGCCTAAAAGGATAATTTTATCGCCCGGTGTCGGACATTCACGAC
>JBJFHV010000429.1:0-1528 GCA_051894015.1 Acutalibacteraceae bacterium
GATAAAATAAAAACCCGTCCGATAACAAGGCTAAGCCTGTTATGGGACGGGATAAACCGTGGTACCACCCATATTCGGAGAAAACTCCGCACTCTTTGACCGTCTTGATGCGGACGGGTACGCCCTGCTTAATCATAGCTTTCGCAGGACACTCCGATGCTGAAATTCGTTCCCGACCGTAGGGCGGCGCTCTCAGCCGACGGCTTCCGCTCTCTTGACATACGCTGACGGGAATTACTTACACATCTTCACCGTGTATCGTTCGGAAAATATATTAACATCTTAATTCGTATTTGTCAAGCGGTAATAAAAACGGACTGCCGAAACGACAGCCCGTAAAAATTATGCTTTAATCTTTTTCTTCGCAACCGTTCTTTGAATAAGCTTGACGATTTCGACAATCGGAATTATCGAAATTGCAAGGCCGATTGACGTTGCATACTCGGCAAAGCCGATCGGAGTGAAGCCGAAAGCGTTTGCTAGGAACGGAACTTCGATAACTGCTGTTGTGAGAATAAGCGAAGCAACCATTGCCGCAAAGAGCGGAACGTTGTGGCTACCCTTGATACTCATAGCGATCATCGAGCCTCTCTGCGAACGCATATTGAGCGAATGGAAGATCTCACACATTGACATGGTGAGGAACGCCATCGTCATACCCTGCTCACATTCTGCAATGTTTCTGAATGCCCAGTAGCCTGCCTCAAAGCGTTCGCCGATGAAGAATGCGGCAAGAGTCAAGGCTGTTACAAGAAGTCCCTGATACAGAACGTCAAAGCCGAGACCGCCTGCAAAAACTCCGTCGGACGGATCACGGGGCTTGCGGTGCATGATATCCTTTTCGGATTTTTCAAGTCCGAGCGCAAGAGCCGGGAAACAGTCGGTTACAAGGTTGATGAAAAGAAGATGCGGAGCCTTGAGAATTGTGAAGCTCAGAAGCGTTGCAATGAATATCGAGAGAACCTCGGCAAGGTTGGAGCCGAGCAGGAACTGAATCGCCTTACGGATATTGTCGTAAATTCTTCTGCCCTCTTCAACGGCATTGACGATCGTTGCAAAGTTGTCGTCAGTGAGAACCATATCGGCAACGTTCTTCGTAACATCCGTACCCGTGATGCCCATTCCTACACCGATGTCTGCACTCTTGATCGACGGAGCGTCATTCACACCGTCGCCCGTCATTGCGGTGATTTTGCCCTTAGCTCGCCATGCGTTGACGATCCTCGTCTTGTGTTCGGGCTGAACACGGGCATAGACAAAGGTGTTTTCAACTCTGTCGGCAAATTCTTCGTCGCTGAGAGCGGAAAGCTCTGCGCCCGTCATTGCCTGAGAGGGATCGGAGAGGATACCAAGCTCGGTTGCAATGGCAACTGCTGTATCCTTATGGTCACCCGTTATCATTACGGGAATAATACCTGCACTGCGGCACTCGTCGATAGCCGCCTTGACCTCGGGACGAACCGGATCAATCATACCCGTAAGTCCTACGAAAACAAGCTCGTTTTCAAGGCTTTCGGGAGCAAAATCG
>JBJFHV010000430.1:0-1526 GCA_051894015.1 Acutalibacteraceae bacterium
CCGGGCGTACTGCGGCGTGTACCGTCCGAAATTTCCTGAGTCGGTGTTTTCGGTGTAACAGCCGGCTCTTTAGAATAAACAACCTTCAATTTTTTGATCCCTCTTTTTTTTAATTCTCTGCGCATCACTTTCGCAAGCGGACAGACCGAAGTTTTGTAAATATCGGCCACTTCAAAAGCGGTCGGGTCAAGCTTGTTGCCGGCTCCCATCGAGCTGATGAGCGGAACATTTGCTTCGGCACACTTTTCGGCAAGCTGAATTTTTGCCGTCACGGTGTCAACCGCATCAATTACATAATCATAGGAAGAAAAGTCAAAGCGGTCCGCCGTTTCCGGCAAAAAAAAGATTCTTTTTTCCGTTACTTCGGCAAGCGGATTGATATCCTCAATCATCGCTTTCATCACTTCTGTCTTATATTTTCCGAGCGTGCTGTGAAAAGCCACAATCTGACGATTGATATTCGAAAGCGCAACCGTATCGCTGTCAACAAGCTCTATTTTACCGACGCCTGAACGCGCAAGTGCCTGTGCAGCAAAGCCTCCGACTCCGCCGATCCCGAAAACAGCCACTTTAACGGCCGAAAGCTTTTTTAATGCGTCTTTACCCAAAAGCATTTGAGTTCTTGAAAATTCTTCCTGCATGATTGTGACCTTTCTGTAACAATATTTTTACATCATTTTACACTCGGCGAGATTTGTTGTCAAGCATTCTCAAGCGTGTGAACTTTCTTCATTGCGGGATCCTTGCTGTACCGAGAAGACAAACAAAGGGCTGTTGCGTAAAGCAACAGCCCAGTTGTTATTGGGTTTGACTCTTACTTGAAGATTGAGAATATCTTCTGGAAGAAGGCCTTGATCTTAGCAAGAAGTCTCTGGAACCAGTTGAGTGACTCTTCTGCCTCATCAACCGCCTCATGATATTCGTCGTGGTCACCGACGGTATCATTCCAAACACCGGTGAGGTCTTCCATGACCTTAGCGATACTGCCGTAGATGCAGGTGTCATTCGAACCGAGAGCGTTGAAGATTTCTTCATAGATCTTCTGAATCTTGTTCATGTCGCCGGTGAAGGCTGCGTCAACCTGAATGGCAATTCCGAGAGCCTGGAAGAGTGCTGCGACGATGATGTCGGGTACATTATACTTCGAACATGTGTCGAACATCTTGTCAATTCCGTAGGCTACGGTCTGCTTAGCACCGCTCTGGAGCATGAATACATCTGCGAGCCAGTCAACAAGTGCCGCACGGTTTTCCTTGTCACCGAACATTTCAAGAGCCCAGGTGAGAACAAGTGTCAGCGTATCGCCCTTATCGGATACGATGAAGGTCTGCGTTGTCTTGTTGACCCAACCGTCATACTTGCCGGTACCGTAATCATTGATGTACGGGAACGGATCTGTCGGTGTTGTGAAGGAGTTCGCGGAGTAGGAACGTGAAGTTGCAACTTCCTTCGTTGATGTGCCGCCCTCCTGAGCAAGCTTGTAGAAGTCGATTTCAGGAATCTTGAAGCCGTACTTCTGACCGAGT
>JBJFHV010000431.1:0-6887 GCA_051894015.1 Acutalibacteraceae bacterium
AGCTGTTCCCCGCAAAGTCAGCTTGTTCGTCACGGGAAGTCTGTAAATTATAAGTGACGGTCAGTCAGGCGGCTTCGAGGGAGTTTCAGCCCTCCGGGGGACGGCGGCCGACAAAACCTTATGGTTTTGTTATTCGCCGTTTCTGCGAAACGGCGAACGTGCGGCTTCGCCGCACCCGGCCGCCTTGGTGCGGGTTGCGGTAATTTTCAGTTTAGCAGGACCCCTCTGTCAGCAAAGCTGACATCTCCCCTTTCAGAGGAGAACCCTATTATTGCTGACTTGATAAAGTATTTTCCTCCCCTGAAAGGGGAGGTGGCGGCGTTAGCCGTCGGAGGGGTTCCCGCCGCTAAACCAAAATTTATCTGAATGCCCAAAAAAACTGCTGGAAACTACACTAGGTCTTCCCACTCTGACCCCTGCTATCCACCATCTGCAAACCGAAAGAAGGTTCAGCGTTATGTCAAAATACTTTTCAAAAAAATACGCTTCGCTTGAAGCCTACGTCCCCGGCGAACAGCCGAAGGACATGAAATACATCAAGCTCAACACCAACGAGTCCCCGTTTCCGCCGTGCGATGCCGTTATTAAAGCGGCAGAAAAAGCGGCGAAAAATCTCCAGCTTTATTCCGACCCGGACTGTACGCCGCTTGTGAACGCGTTCAGTTCTCTTTTCGGAGTGAAGCCCACCGAGGTCATTTTCTCCAACGGCTCGGATGAGATATTGAACTTTGCATTCATGGCGTTTTGCGATGACACGCACCCGGCGGCTTTTCCTGAAATCAGCTACGGCTTTTACCCGGTGTTTGCTGAACTGAACCGAATCCCATACACGCAAATACCGCTCAAGGACGATTTTTCCGTTGATTATCGTGACTACTGTAACATCAAGAAAAC
Source organism: Acutalibacteraceae bacterium (assembly GCA_051894015.1). Lineage (GTDB taxonomy): Bacteria > Bacillota > Clostridia > Oscillospirales > Acutalibacteraceae > UBA6857. Next base: position 895 of record JBJFHV010000431.1, read on the forward strand.
CATTATTGTCGCAAACCCGAACGCGCCGACGGGGCTTTGCTTAAGTCTTTCCGAGGTCGAGGAAATTGTCAAGTCAAACCCCGATAATGTTGTCGTGATTGACGAAGCCTATGTCGACTTCGGCGGCGAAAGCGCAATCGGGCTTACCAAAAAATATGACAATCTTCTTGTTGTCGGAACGTTTTCCAAATCACGCTCCCTTGCCGGCGCAAGACTCGGCTTCGGCGTCGCGCGCGAAAGCTTAATCAATGACTTGAACACCATCCGCTTTTCGACGAATCCCTATAACATCAACTCCATGACAATTGCGGCAGGCGTTGCGGCGCTCGAAAACAACGATTATTATATGGATAACTGCAAGACGATCATCGAAAACCGCAGTTATACCAAAAATGCACTTGAGCACCTGGGCTTTTCTGTTCTTGACTCGAAAGCGAACTTCCTTTTTGCAAGAAGCGATAAAATCGGCGGCGGAGAATACTATGAAAAGCTGAAAAAGCAAGGAATTCTTGTCCGTCATTTCTCAAAAGAAAAAATCAGCGACTATGTTCGCATTACAATAGGAACCAAAGAACAGATGGACGCTCTCTTAGCGGCGACAGAAAAGATTTTGAGGGAGGAAAAATCATGAGAACTTCACAAATCAACCGAAAAACGGTGGAAACCGATATTTCGCTGAAGCTGAACCTTGACGGAAAAGGAAAAAGTATCGTTGCAAGCGGCTGCGGCTTTCTTGACCACATGCTGATCCTTTTTGCCCGTCATGCAGGATTTGACCTTGAGCTTAGCTGCAAAGGCGACACCTTCGTCGATTATCACCATACCGCCGAGGATATCGGTATCTGTCTCGGGCAGGCCGTCAAAGAAGCACTCGGCGACAAAAGAGGAATCGTCCGCTACGGCAGTATGCTTTTACCGATGGACGAGGCTTTGATTCTGACGGCGGTCGATATTTCGGGCAGAGGCATGCTTCGCTTCAGTCTCGACATTCCGACCGAAAAAGTCGGCGACTTCGACACCGAGCTTGTCAAGGAGTTTTTCCTCGCATTTGCAAGAGAATCGGACATCACCGTCCACATCCGTCAGCTTGACGGCGAAAACAGCCACCACATCATCGAGGGCACCTTCAAATCCTTTGCAAGAAGCCTTCGTCAGGCGGTGTCGATTGACGAAAAATTCAAAAATGAAATCCCCTCTACTAAAGGAGTGATATAAATGCTCGCAGTTGTTGATTACGGCGTCGGAAACCTGTTTTCGCTTCGTTCGTCGCTCGTCTCTTTAGGCGTTGATGCCGTTGTGACCGGCGACAAAACCGAAATCGAAAAAGCGGACAGAATAATTCTGCCCGGCGTCGGCGCATTTGAGGACGCAGTAAACAAGCTTCGTGAAACCGGGCTTGACAAAGTTATTGTTGAAAGAGCTAAAGCCGGGACGCCGCTGATGGGCATTTGTCTCGGCATGCAGTTGCTGTTTGACAAAAGCTACGAATACGGCGAGCATGACGGACTCGGCCTGATCAAAGGTAAGGTCGTACCGATGCAGGGCGTTATTCCGAGCGAACTGAAGGTGCCGCATATCGGCTGGAACGCACTTCATTTCACAAGCAAAAAGAGTGAAATTTTCAAGTACATAAACGAAAACGACTGTGTTTATTTCGTCCATTCCTACTTTGCCGACGAGTGTGATGATTCGGTAATTGCCACTGCGGAATACGGAAAAGAGCTCACCGCCGCCGTACAGAACGAAAATGTTTTCGGCTGTCAGTTTCATCCCGAAAAAAGCGGAGAGGTGGGACTTTCAATACTGAAAGCGTTCTGTGAGGTCTGACGAAAGGAGCAAAGAGATGATCATTTTTCCCGCGATCGATTTATACGAAAAAAAGGCGGTCCGGCTTTTTAAAGGCGACTATAACCGGATGACGGTTTACAATGACGACCCCGCCGCACAGGCAAAGGAGTTTGAAAAGCAAGGCGCCACACATATTCACCTTGTTGACCTTGAGGGGGCAAGAGACGGCACAACGCCGAATCTTGACGTGATAAAAAGAATCCGTGAAAGCACGAATCTTTTTCTCGAGCTCGGCGGCGGAATCCGCACAATGGAAACAGCTGAGAAGTACCTCTCCATTGGTGTTGACCGTGTGATTCTCGGAACGGCCGCTGTAACGGATGAAGCGTTTCTCACTTCGGCGGCGAAAACCTACAAGGAAAAAATTGCGGTCGGTGTTGACGTAAAAGACGGCTTTGTTTCCATCAAGGGTTGGACCGAGCAAAGCGGATACACGCTCGATGCATTTTGTGAAAAACTTGAAAAGCTCGGTATCAGAACCGTTATCTGCACCGACATTTCCAAGGACGGCGCGATGAAAGGCGCCAATCTTCCTTTATATAAAGACCTTTCGGAAAAATATACGATGAACTTTATCGCCTCGGGCGGTGTATCGAGTCTTGACGATGTCAGAGCACTTGCCGATATGAAGCTTTACGGCGCGATTATCGGTAAGGCTTATTATACCGGTGCGGTTGATCTTGCAGAGGCAATAAGACTCGGGAGCGAAAAGAGCAGGAATGAAAAACACTAAACAAAAAGATAGAATTCAGAGGAGACGAAAATGATTTATGAAATTGGTTTTTGCTTTTACTGAGTTTGATGTGGATATACTTGATGTTCCGTCAGAGATTATTTCAAACATAAAAAAAGTCTGTAAACAATTTGATAAATGGTTATACGACAAAAATAATAAGGAAACTTGGGACAAAGAACGCCAAGCTTTCTGCTTCAGAGGAGATATGTTTGTTTATTGGTTGAACGAATATTATTTGAAAGACAAAGAAAAAGCGTTAATGATTGTATCTCAGCCAGACGAATATGATCACAATCTTCCAACGGTTTGGTATTAAATTGCTTTCAAAGTGAGTATTAGAAAGCAGAAACAATATTGGTCTTTGAATAAGAACTTTTTTGATGCAACGCAATACGCAGGAGAGGGAAATATCGGACACATCATGATGCATATCGAACTGCATCGTCAGGAATTATTGAAGTAGGTTGCATAAACTGTATCCGATAAATCAAGGCAACTTCAAACTCCACAATCCAAACTCCACACCTTTTACGTTTTCCCTAAGAAAGGACTGATTATCCATGATAACAAAACGAATTATCCCCTGCCTTGACGTCAAGGACGGACGAGTCGTCAAAGGAGTCAACTTTCTCTCCCTTGCCGACGTTTCATCACCCGTGAAGCTTGCGAAATATTACAGCGACAACGGTGCGGACGAGCTTGTCTTTTACGACATCACCGCTTCGGCAGAGGGCAGAAAGCTGTTTACGGACATTTTAGTCGAGGTTGCGTCAACCATCTTCATTCCGCTGACGGTCGGCGGAGGAATCAACACCGTTGAGGACTTTGACCGTGTTTTAAAATGCGGTGCGGATAAAGTCAGTGTCAATTCGGGCGCAATCCGGAACCCCGACCTGATTAAACAGGCCGCCATGAAATACGGTGACCAGTGCGTTGTCATTTCCGCCGATGTCAAGCGTGTTGACGGCGTTTTTCACGTTTTCGCAAAAGGCGGACGGGAGGACACCAAAATGGAGGCGGTCGAATGGATCCGCCGCTGTGTCAATAACGGCGCCGGCGAGGTCGTACTCAACTCCATCGACACCGACGGCGTGAAAAACGGCTTCGACCTCGAAATGCTTGAACGGGTCTGCGGCGCAGTCAACGTGCCTGTTATCGCTTCGGGCGGTGCCGGCTGTATTGACGACTTTGTGACGCTGTTCAAAACACTTCCGAAAGTGGACGCAGGTCTTGCGGCTTCGATCTTCCATTTCGGAGAAGTCGAAATCCGCGACCTGAAAAAGACGCTTCGCGAAAACTCGATCAACGTCAGATAATACAATAAGGGGGAAAATGAAAAATGCGATGCCCGAATTGTTCACATGAAGCAAAAGAAGGTGCTAAGTTTTGTCCGATGTGCGGCTTTTATCTCGGTGAAAGTCCGACACCGCCTCATCAAACCGTGCCGACAAAGCAATCCGCACCGATAAGGATAGCACCGCAGCCGAACCAAGAGAAGAAGAAAAACGGCAAAGCATTCCTTTTCATCATACCGTTGATTGTGGTTGTGGCGGCGGCAGTCTTGTTCTTTGCGCTCAAACCGGATATTTCAAGCAATGACGCCCGGCAAGCGCTCGATCTTCTGAACAGCGAAGAAATTGCGGATATAAAAAAAGACAGCAAGCAAAACAGACAGACAGTCGAAAAATATTTTGATAAACTTGAAAACGAAAAGAAGCTCCAAAAATATACCAAAAACGATAACGGCATTTTCTTTGAATACAAGGGCGTGAAAACGGGCTATGTTTTTGACCCGAATTTTGCCGAAAACAATCTGATTGCCGTAAGCCCGGAGGACGCGAAGAAAACAAGCGATGATGATGTACTGTTTTTGATTTGCGCCGACGAAGGCAAAGACTATTACAAAACGCTTGCCGAAAAATACAAGAGCAAGTCAAGCGGAAAAGTCACCGTAGTCGAAGACGCCGGCACGGAAGACTTCGTCCGTGAAATCAATTCGGATTACGACAACATCTTCATCTGTACCCACGGTACATACTGGAACGACGAATATGGTGTCTTTTGTCTTTCCGAGACGGCAACCCCCGAGCTGATTGCAAAATATGCAAATAAGAAAAACAGTTCAATCGTTGTATACCGAAAAATCGGTTCCGACGAAGCATTTATCGGACTGACACCCGACTTTTTTGAAAACGAATGTTCAGGCATGACGTGTTCAACCATTTATTCCAGTGCCTGTCACAGCTTTGACAACGACATCATGCCGCAAAAAATCGTTTCGGCAGGTGCCGGAAGCTTTGCCGGCTACGACGGAAAGGTTTCCGTTCAATACGACGAGAATGTTGCCGGTGTATTCAGCGATTCTCTTATCGGCGGAAAAACGGCAAAACAAGCGTATAACAAAGCGACCTCCCAATGCGGCAAGCGGTCCGGATTGGCAAGCTTCTGTTTTTATGAAAAACCGCAGGAGAGTCAACAAAACAACACAGCAACCGACGACTCGGAAAAGCAGACCGAATCGGAAATCCAAACAGCCGAAATCAAATGGGTGAAAGAACCGTTTCTTGAGGCGGATTATGTGTCTGCGCTGTTTTACTGCTCCGGTGCCGGCTATTCCGACGACCCGCTTTATGCTTACCGCAAGAGCACTTCCTCGGGAAAAGAATACGGTGTGGTTGACCTTGAGGGAAACAATCTGATTTCCGGTAAAAACGGGGCCTATTTTGACTGTATCGGTAATGTTGTTACCGATCACGTCGGACACTCCTATGTTCCGTCAGGCAACGGCGCTATTGACAGAAAATACGGAGGGTTTCATCAATATTCGGATTACGGACTCGAACCCGACTCGGAATGGTTTGGTCTGTATGTTGCCGATGCCTATTTTGACGATAATTCGTCTGATCCAAACGCGGTTGTTTACGGTGGTAATATTGATAAAGCAAAGTGCGGTCTTTGGTGCGATAACGAGATTGTTGTACCGATGGAATATGACGGCTTCATGAAACCGAGTGACGGAATAACGGCCCTTAATAAAAACGGCCTTTGGTATTACTTCAACAGCAACGGAAACTGTATTCTATCCGGCATTGAACCGCTTGATAACCAATACGCTAAGGACGCTTTTGACGAATCCTACGATACGGAAACACTCGAAAAGAATGTCGGAGCATACAGCTTCTCGTGCGGACTTCTCCCTATTAAGAATTCCGACGGAAAATGGGGCTATGTGGACGCAAACGGCGACGATGCAACAGAATATGAATTCGAAGATGCCACACCCTTCAAAAACGGCAGAGCGTGGGCAAAAAAGGACGGCAAATGGGGCATTATCGAAATCGAAGAAATGGCAAATGCCTATGAGCAATATGAAAAAATTATAAATGATGCATATGATAAACTCGAAAAG
>JBJFHV010000432.1:0-1521 GCA_051894015.1 Acutalibacteraceae bacterium
CAAACGGGTCAGGCACAGCGATCCGAAACAGGTAAACACTAAGCGTTAATCGCACTTTGGCAGTAACAGTCAGTCTGATCTCTTTTGTGCCTGACGTAGTAATGGTTGGACTGAACTTTTCAGCAAGCCTGCTTTTCGTTTGCAAATTAAAAATGTATTCTGTTTTGATATTTTGTTTTCTAAACCAAAAGTAAGACAAAGTATCAGCAAATCAACTTTTAGTACTTCAAACATAGGAGAGAACAAATCACCCTCAACACAAAAAGTGCGACCAAACTAAAATTTAGCACTCAGTCCACTGCTCGGGCATTCAGCTTTCAATCATGCACTGCCTACCCCGGCAGTGGTGTCGCCTTGTGACCCGGCTTTGCCCTTTACGTTCTGTCTTCCGATAAAATCACAGAAACTGCCTTTCTCCGGCAGCTTCTGTGCGTGTTGTTTTGTCAGCCTAAATCGGGAAGCACCAGCATCGGGTCGATCTTCTTTTCGTCCTTGATCACCTCAAAATGTAAGTGCGGCTCGTCACTGCTTTCGGCGGGGACGGTTCCGATTTCCCCGATGATGTCGCCGGCCGATACAATGTCGTCAATGCTCACTCCCGTTCCCTGCTTCAAAGCGCAGTATCTTCCGATAAATGATCCGTAGTCGATTTCGACAACATATCCCCACATCGGGTCTGAAATGACCTTAATTACCTTTCCGTTCCCCACAGAGCATATCTTTTCGCCCTCATTTACCTTAAAATCAAGGCCCTCATGTGTTCTCCAATCGGACATGGTTTTGCTGTAAACCGGCTGATCGGCCGAAAACTTCTTGATGATCTCTCCGTCGCACGGAAGGACAAATCCATCGTTGACGGGCACATATTCTGTCGGTTTGGAGGTTGTGGCGGCGGTTGTCGTTTCTTTTTTCGGTTCTGTTCGGGGCTGTGTTACGGTTTCTTGCGTTGACTCATACGTTTCTTCGGTCGAAGCGGCTCTTTCGTCGGGAACGTCGGTTTTATTGGCTTCTGCCGGGCTTGTCCGGTCGGTTTCTTCGGCGATCGTCGTCTGCGGCAAAATTTGGCCGAGCTTTCTTTCGGTGTAGTTGGTGACAGCCGCAACGGCAATCACTGCGCAAAGAGCAACCGCAGCCGCAACATATATGATTTTTCCGGATAAAAGGGACTTCAGGCTTTTCTCGCTTGTGTTTTTCATGGGCTTTCTGATACGAAAAGTTCGTATGTTCTCCTTTCTTGTTTCGGTGTTGTTGATATGTGTACCCTGCTACAACGGTATTTTTGCCTTGTTTTTCCCGCTGTATACAGAAATCGGAAAATTTTATAAAATGTACAAACAAATGTTTGCTTTTTTTGAAAAACTGTGTTATAATGAAGCAAACAAATGTTTGAAGAGGAGAATGCCGTATGAAACCGCTGAGTGAATCCCAACGCCTGATATATGAATTTCTGAAAGACAGCGCAGACCGCGGATATTGTCCGACAATCCGTGAAATCGGTCAGGCTGTCGGTCTGAGCTCCAC
>JBJFHV010000433.1:0-1519 GCA_051894015.1 Acutalibacteraceae bacterium
TAATTTGGTCATAGCAAAGTTTTGAATTATATTCAGTGTGCCACATTCTATATTTACAGAATTGGTTTTCATCATTTTGCAAATTTCTTTTTCGGACAAATTGCTTATCAAACATTCTACATCTGAAAATATAGGTATTACATCGTCAGCAGAAGAAGGAAACTCTTTTATATATTTCAACATAAAGTCTCTAACATAGTCTCGCATTTCACCAACATAATTCGTTTTCTTTTTATTAAACATGCCCATTAAATATTCCTCCAAATTAACTATGTTTTATATTTTTTATATTATCACTTTATTTGAAAAAAGAAAAGATGTATTTTTAAAAATGTATGTGTTAAAATGATATGACCCAAGAATGAGAAGTTATTTAAAATAGGCTTGCGGCAGAACAATTTGACAAGTTTTTGTCAGAATATGAGGAAGAACAGAAAGGGTCAAAGCTAAAATTGCCGAATTTCAGGAACTAATCAAAAGTGGTGAATATGATTTGAGATAGTCTCTTTAAAATGTTCGCAAGTACACCGGAACCGCAAAGCTGATTTCTCCGCCTCTTAAAAACAAAATGATAAAAAGTTGAATTTTCCTTTATATTGAATTTTCATTTTCTGTCCTTTCATCTCATCACATCGTAAATCAGCGGCTTTTCGGCGGGCTTTTGAGCGGAAAAGCTCAAAGCTGACAAAAGCATTCTTTCAGCTTCATCAAGTGTGTCAGCATTGTTTGTGTAAAGCCGTGCGATTACATCACCCTTTTTGACGCAGTCGCTTGTCTTTTTCTCTAACACAATGCCGGCGGTATAGTCAATTACATCTTCCTTGGTTTTTCGACCGGCACCGAGCACTACGCTTGCAAGACCGATGGTTTCCGCGTTCATCGATGCGATATAGCCGTCAGCAGGGGAGAGAGCTTCACGGCAAAACGCCGCCTGTTTGAATTTATCTGTGTTTTCAATCAGTGAAATATCGCCGCCCTGCGCGATTACAAGCTTTTTGAACGTCTCATATGCCGAACCGTCGGAAAGTGCCTGTCTGACCTGTTTTTCGGCTTCTTCAATTGAAACAGATTGGGCAAGTGAAAGGATATTTGAAGCAAGCGTCACACAAACTTCGGTCAGGTCAGACTGAACATCGTCTTTGAGAACCTCAACGGCCTCGATAACCTCAAGCGTATTGCCGATATTTTTGCCGAGCGGTGTATCCATGTCCGAGAGCACCGCCGCCATTTTTCTGCCGTTGGCTTTGCCGATATCAATCATCTTTTGTGAAAGCTCCATGGCTTCGTCAAGCGTTTTCATAAACGCGCCTGAGCCGACCTTGACGTCAAGCACGATACATTCGGCTCCTGCGGCGAGTTTTTTGCTCATGATGCTTGACGCAATCAGCGGAATACTGCCGACCGTCGCCGTAGCGTCCCGAAGTCCGTATATAATTTTGTCCGCCGGTGCAAGGTTACCTGTCTGGCCGGTGACGCAGATGCCGATTTGGTTGACCTGATTGATAAATTCCTCGGGGCT
>JBJFHV010000434.1:0-1519 GCA_051894015.1 Acutalibacteraceae bacterium
ATGCCATCAATCCCGTCAACGGCACGGAAATCCCGATTTTCATTTCCGACTATGTACTCGTTTCCTACGGAACGGGTGCCATTATGGCGGTTCCCGGACACGATACGCGTGACTGGGAGTTTGCCAAGAAATTCGGCCTTCCGATTATTGAGGTTGTTAAAGGCGGCAACGTTGAAGAAGCCGCTTTCACCGACTGCGCCACCGGCGTGATGGTCAATTCCGGCTTTTTGACGGGTCTTTCCGTTGAGGAAGCCAAGGTGAAAATCACCGAATGGCTGACGAAAGAGGGCAAGGGCAAGAGCAAGACAAACTATAAGCTTCGTGACTGGGTTTTCGCCCGTCAGAGATATTGGGGCGAGCCGATTCCGATCGTTCACTGCGAAAAGTGCGGAATGGTACCGCTGCCCGAAAGTGAACTTCCCTTAAAGCTTCCGATGGTGGAAAGCTATGAGCCGACGGAAACCGGTGAATCCCCGCTTGCAAAGATGACCGACTGGGTCAACACGACCTGTCCGAAGTGCGGCGGCCCGGCTAAGAGAGAAACCGACACCATGCCGCAGTGGGCCGGTTCTTCCTGGTACTTCCTGCGCTACTGCGATCCGCACAACGACAAGGAGCTGGCTTCCAAGGAGGCGCTCGAATACTGGTCACCCGTTGATTGGTACAACGGCGGCATGGAGCACACGACGCTACACCTGCTTTACAGCCGTTTCTGGCATAAATTCCTTTATGATATCGGCGTGGTTCCGACAAGCGAACCCTATCAGAAGCGTACAAGCCACGGTATGATTCTCGGCGCAAACGGCGAAAAGATGAGTAAGTCAAGAGGCAACGTCGTCAACCCCGATGAGGTTGTCAATGAATACGGCGCCGACACCATGCGTACTTATGAGATGTTCGTCGGTGACTTTGAAAAGGCGGCTCCGTGGAATCCGCAGGGCGTAAAGGGCTGTAAGCGTTTCATCGACCGTGTATGGTCGCTTCAGGAGATCGTCAACGACAAAGAGGGCTACACACCCGAGCTGGAATCGCTGATGCATAAGACAATCAAGAAGGTCACCGAGGATATCGACTCGCTCGGCTTCAACACGGCAATTGCCGCCATGATGACGCTTGTCAACGAGATGTATAAGGTCGGCTCTGTCAGCCGTGATGAGCTCCGGACGCTGACAATCCTCTTTACCCCGTTTGCTCCGCATATGACCGAGGAGCTGTGGCAGGAAAACAACTTCGGCGGTATGCTTAACGAGGCAAAATGGCCCTCCTATGACGAGGCGAAATGCGCCGAAGCCTCGGTTGAAATCGTTGTTCAGGTAAACGGAAAAATTAAGGAGCGCATAAGCGTTCCAGCCGATATAACCGCCGACAGCGCCATTGCCCTTGCAAAGGAGCAGGAAAGCATAAAGAACGCAATTACCGGTATGAGCATCGTAAAGGAGCTTTATGTTCCGAAAAAGCTTGTCAATATAGTTGTAAAACCCAACTGACAGTAAAACACAGCCGTCCCGATTTAAAATAT
>JBJFHV010000435.1:0-1516 GCA_051894015.1 Acutalibacteraceae bacterium
CGTACTTGTGTGCCATGTGCGTGAACCATTCATCCGTCACCTTGCCGGTTGCGTTGTCCTCGTATAGCTTTTCATAGAGGGAAGCAACCGTCTGTTGACGGGCGATTGATTTTTGCAGTTCACTCTCAAGAAATCTCTTTTCGTCGTATAAATCCTTGTTGGTTTTCTTCTCGAGGATTTCGGCAAACAGATCTTCGTCCTTTTTGAACAGTGAAGCCATTTTCTTCAGCTCAAGCAGCACAATCTGTTCAAGAGCGTCTGCACGGATATAGTGGCGTGTTGGACAGGTGCCACGAGTATCTTTCACATAATTACCGCAACTGAAATAGTGAATATCCTTGTTGACAGTGTTCGTGTGATACCGCATGTTGCTCCCGCAATCCGCACAACGGACAAGTCCGCTGAATATATGCTTTTGCGCATTTTCTTTTTTCGGCGCTCTGCGCTTTGCCTGACCGATAAATCTCTGAACGGTTTCAAAGGTATCACGGTCAATGATCGGCTCATGAACATTTTTGAAGATTCTCCAGTTTTCTTCGGGATTCGGAATACGGGTTTTGTTCTTGAAGTTTTTCGAGTATGTTTTGAAATTGATGACATCACCGCAGTATTCCTGTTGAGTAAGAATTTTTCCGACCGTTGTTTTGCACCATTTGTATGGGTCAGGCTGTGTTTTCTTACCGCCACGATTCAAGCCTTTCGATTGCCAGTATGCCATGGGAATCAGAACTTTACGGTTTTGAAGCTCTTTGGCAATCGTTTCGTTCCCCATACCCTCAAGGCACATTCGGAAAATGTCTCTCACTACTTCTGCGGCTTCCGGATCAATAATCCATTTCTTTTTGTTTGCGGGACTTTTCATATACCCGTAAGGCGGCTGAGATAACGGTTCACCCATATTGCCTCGGATACGGTGTGCACTTCTTACCTTACGACTAATATCTCTGGCATACATCTCATTCATGACATTCTTGAACGGTGCAATTTCATTCTCACCGTCTGCGCTGTCAACCAAATCGTTCACAGCGATAAAACGAATGCCATGTTCGGGAAAATAGTTGTCCGTGTAATGACCGACGGAAACATAATCTCTGCCGAGACGGGATAAGTCTTTCACGATAACAACTGAAATATATCCCATTTCAATGTCGTCAAGAAGCTCCTGAAAGCCCGGTCGGTTGAAATTGGTACCCGTATAGCCGTCGTCCACATAATACTTGGTGTTACTAAGTCCTAATTCCTTTGCTTTTTGCGTCAGCATTTTCTTTTGGTTACTGATGGAATTACTCTCGTTATCCTTTCCGTCATCTCTTGATAACCGGCAGTAGATAGCGGTAATTCCGGCTTTTATTTCAGACTGCATGAGACCTCCTTTCCGGCAGTCAGACAAAAGTATTCTTCCTGCATTGTATTTCTTTCTTCGGCCTTTGTCAACTGTGCAAAATCGCTGCCGATAAAATCAGATAATTTATCTTTAAATGTTTTCTCTTCGACCGTGCTGAATTGTGATGAAACC
>JBJFHV010000436.1:0-6852 GCA_051894015.1 Acutalibacteraceae bacterium
AGGGCTTAGTTATGTCGGGTACTCTGTAAATAATAAGTAACCGTCAGTCGGGCGGCTTCAGGAAAGCTTCAGCCTCCCAAGGGACGGCGGCTGACAAAACCTGCGGTTTTGTTATTAGCCGTCTCTCCGAAACGGCTAATGTGCGGCTTCGCCGCACCCAGCCGCCTTGCACTTACTCTATTGGTAAGTCGGTTCTATTATATTTGATTTCTTCTATATCTTCACCTTTGTGCTCATGCCGCACGGGCACTTCCTTTCTGTTGCGTCAGAAAGGAAGCAAAGAGACGCTTTGACGTGCGCATTTTCTCGGCCGAATTTTCACTTGCTTTTGGGCAAGTAAAAATTGCGGGTCGAAAATGCTAAAGGTAGTCTGTGCTGTCGGCAGTGTTCCGTCGGGTCAGACACGGACAATCAAAAAGGGAAGACACTAAGTGCGGTCGCACTTTTACCGTAACGGCTGTATGGTTCTCTCTTGTGCCTGACGTGAAAACGGAAAGATTTTCGCTTTCAGCAACCTGTTATGATGAGCGTCAGAAGTAGGAGAGCACAGTCTGACTGCTTCCGCCGCAGTGCGACCTCACTTACTGTTTTCCTGCTTCGCAAGAGCGCTTCTTTGCTTACTTTCTTTCGTGATTGAAAGAAAGTAAGTGCCCGTGCGGCATGAGCACGAAGGTATAGATATAGAAGCTGGTAAACAGTAAAGAATGAACTTGCCGTTAGTGAGACAAGCAATAATTTATACATTTTAACAAAAGGAGCAAAACCATGTCAGACAAAATTTTTCCGAAAGGAGAGCCGAACACGGCTTTTGAAAAGTACTTCATCGGCAAAAGCTATCTGCAAATGCTTTCGACCGACCAGCTCATGATTGCAAACGTCACTTTTGAACCCGGCTGCCGCAACAACTGGCATATTCATCACGCCGTAAGCGGCGGCGGTCAGATTCTCCTTTGCACCGGCGGCACCGGTTGGTATCAGGAGAGCGGCAAAAATCCGAGAAAGCTTGCGCCGGGTGACGTTGTCAATATTCCCGCCAACGTCAAGCATTGGCACGGTGCGGCAAAGGGCAGCAAATTTACCCATATTGCAATTGAAGTACCCGGCGAAAACTGCCACACTGAATGGTGCGAGCCGGTAACCGAGGAAGAATATGAAGCTCTTAAAAAGGAGGCATTCACATGGCAAAAGTAACAGCAGGAAGAGATGAACTCGGCTCGTTTGCACCGAAGTTTGCAGAACTTAACGACGATGTACTGTTCGGTGAGGTGTGGTCACGGGAAGCCGAGCTTTCCGCAAGAGACAGAAGCATTGTAACCGTAACAGCACTGATGGCTTCGGGCATTCTCGATTCATCGCTTAAATTTCACATACAAAACGCCAAAAGCCATGGAGTCAGCGCCGAAGAAATGGCGGAAATTTTGACTCATGCCGCCTTTTACGCCGGCTGGCCGAAAGCGTGGGCGACTTTCAGAATGGCCAAAGAGGTCTATGAAAAATCATAAATAATTTTTATTGGAGGAACCTTTATGTTATACGATTTTACTTTTCACAACCCGACCCAGATCCACTTCGGGAAAAACGCCATGCAGGCTTTAAAAAACGAGCTTGCTTCTTTCGGCGACACTGTCATGCTCGCTTACGGCAAGGGTGCCATCAAGAAAAACGGCATTTATGACGAGGTTATGAAAACACTCAAAGAAGCCGGCAAGACCGTTGTTGAGTTTCCGGGCATCATGCCGAACCCGACATACAAAAAAGTCCTTGAGGGCGCAAAGCTTGTAAGAGATAACAACGTTGACCTGATTCTTGCGGTCGGCGGCGGCTCGACAATCGACTGCTGCAAGGCAATTTCCGTAACGGCTTACTGTGAAGGCGACGCCTGGACAAAATACTGGGTCAACGAGGAGGACGTAAACCACAAAATCGTGCCTGTTGCGTCTGTTCTGACTATGGTCGGCACAGGCTCCGAAATGAACGGCGGCTCAGTCGTTACCAATGAGGACGTGAAGCTGAAAAACGGCAGAGTCTTTCCGCCGAAGGTCTATCCGAAGTTTTCGATTCTCAACCCCGAATACACCTACACCCTGCCCGAATATCAGATGGTCAGCGGTATTGCCGATATCATGTCGCACCTGATGGAGCAGTACTTCTCCGGAGACGACAACAACGTTTCGGACTATCTTCTGGAAGCCCTCATGCGCTGTGTCATCGACAACACACCGAAAGCAATTGAGAATCCGAAAGACTACATCGCCCGAAGCAACATCATGTGGGCGGCGACAGTTGCTCTCAACACGATCACCGGCGTTTCCAAAATGCAGGACTGGCAGGTGCACATGATTGAGCATCAGCTCGGCGCTTACACCGACTGTGCACACGGAATGGGACTTGCGGCGATTTCACCGGCATATTACCGCTTTATGTACAAATTCGCGCCCGAAAAATTTGTACGCTTTGCCCAAAAGGTCTTCGGCGTGCATCAGAACGGCAGAACAAACGAGGAAGTCGCACTTGAGGGTATCGACAGACTCGAGCAGTTCTTCAAAGACAGCAAAATGGCAACGGACATCCGCTCTCTAGGCGCGACCGAGGAGATGCTCCCGCTGATTGCCAATTCGACCATCGTCGGCGGCGGATATCACGATCTAACGGCGGACGAGGTGCTGGAAATACTGAAAGAAGCGTATTGATTGGTAAAATTAGCGTACCCTCAGACGAGTTTTCGTCTGAGGGTTGATTCTTGTTTGTCGAGAATGAACCATTCAGGGTTCGCAAGGGTTTGCGGATTGAGCAGAACAACGGTTTATAAGTATGTAGGGTTTTTGGAGAGTTGATGCAAAACAAAGTCAGACATTTAACAGGTATAATCATTGATTATATTATGTGTTAAATGCCTGACTTTATTTTTGTTATGTAATTTTAATTGTAGTTATTATTTATATAATTTTGTATTTTGTTGGCATCAAGAATACTAAAATCGCTCAAATCTCTTTCTGTAAATTCATCGTTCGTAGTAAAAGCACTTAAATAAGTAGCATCTTTTGAAGCGATCATGTTGAGTTCAGTATCGCTAATACAACCCATTGTGGCAATATGGTCAGCAACATCTGCTCCGTAGCTGTTTTCGGCAGTATATTTAACGTAGACTGCATAATATCCATTTCCATATACGCTATCGGAACTTCCGTCATAAACCCAAATAGAGTGAACTTTAAAAGAATAAGGGTTCTTGAGTAGGTTCATATAAGCCATACAGAACTTTGCAGCAAAAACCTCTTCATCGGACATGGCATTTGAACCTTGATTGTTCGCATAAGCCGGTGTAGAGCCACCATTTGGCGAAGTGCTGCCGGAACCGGTTGTTACAAGTAACGACACACTGACAACCAAACAAACTATTGATATTGATAATAAAATAAGGGGATTTTTTTTGCTTTTGTGTTTTACTAAATCAACTATAAGAGCAATTATTCCTACAGGTCCTAAAATAAGCGCTAATACGATAAGGCCAAAAATTAAATAATCCATAAAATTCAGCTTCTTTCATTTTTATATTTTCGTGTCGATTTTCTGTTTTCTACCCTCCCCCAAAAATAAAAAGTGTGCGCAAACCGAAATCTGCGCACACGAAAAACACAAACTCCGATTAGCTACCACACTAAAAATTCATTTCTGATAAAAGGTATAAGAAATATAGAAGTCTATGTTTTTACCGAAAGATAAAAACACTTATCCTAATATCAGAAAACATATTGAATTTTTAGTGTGGTAGCCTCATTATATCAAAAACAAAAATCAACTTCAAGTCTTATTGAAAAAATCCGCCCTCATATCTTTTTTCATCATATTATCATGATGAAGAAATAGAAAAACGGCTCTGATTTCCTGAGGGTGTCAGAGCCGAATTTGCCTTTAGCCTCTGCGGTAAAGAAAATGATAAAACCTATGGTAAATATTACCGGATCGTGGTATAATCAAGAAAAAAGCAAAGGGTGGTATTATGAATATCCTGATTAAAATCATCAGTGCGGTTCTTTCGCTGATTATCGGCTTTTGCTCGCCGGCAGCATCGGAAAGAAAATGTGAGCCGAAAGTCACCGGCACCTTTGTTCAGTCGTGGCTGAGCGGATATTGGGACGATGAAGAATGGGACCGGCAGATCAAAGAAATGAAAGACGACGGTCTTGATTATCTTATTTTGCAAAGCGTTGCCGAAAAGGAGAACGGAAAGTGGACCGTATACTATGACAGCGCAATAGAAGAATTTCAGGACGCAGAGTATAACGGAAATGACATCATCGAAAAAGGACTCCGGGCGTGCCGCAAGCACGGGGTCAAGGTCTTTATCGGACTGGCGCTTCACGATAACTGGTGGCTTCAGGGCGGAAACACAAAGGAATACCGGGACGTCTGCAAGCTGACAGCAGATATGGTCAAAGAGATTTACACCCGGTTCGGGAACGAGTACGGCGATACCCTTTACGGGTGGTATTTCACGCCGGAAATCGGCAGTAATATTATCTGCACCTCCTCCATATACGGCATTTCGTCGGGCATCAATACCGTACTTGACGCAATCAATGAAGTATGTCCGGAGAAGCCTTTAATGTTAAGCCCCTTTATGTTCGAAAATTCGAATCTTTATATGGCAAAGTCCGTCCTTCCGATGTGGGTCAAATTCTTTGCAAAAACCAATTTCAGAGACGGTGACATCTTCTGTCCGCAGGACAGCATCGGCTCGAATACCGGAAAGCTTGAAAACGCGGATAAAATGTGGCAGATGTATGCTCAGGCGGTTAAGTCAAGCGACAAAGACATCAGGCTCTGGGCAAACTGTGAGAACTTCACCCTCGCCAAAAACAACCAGAAAGGCTCGGGCATTTTCAAAGAAGAAAACAGCGAAAGCGTAACCGCGACACTTGACCGGTTCGTTAAGCAGCTTGACGCGGCCTCCCGCTACGCCGAAAACATCATCACGTTTTCGTATAATCACTATTACAGCCGGTATCAGTGCAATCCTGTTTTCGCCGACACCTACAACGATTATGTCAAAAACGGATATCAGCTTGAAGAAACCGCTCCAACAGCCGTATCGGATCTGAAAGCGCAGGCAGATGACGGCAAAATCGTATTGACATGGACGCCGGCAAGTGACAACATTGGTATTGCATACTATCGGATCACCGTCAACGGAAAATTCCTTGCGAGAGTTGAAGCAACGGCAGACGGAATTGATTCTTCCTATGTCGATTCAGCCAAAAGACTGTCAAAAACGGTCTATACCGTAACGGCTTTCGACGGTGCCGGAAACGCCTCCGAGACGGTCAGTACGGTTTATGCCGGCTGAACCGACAAGAAAATAAATAAGGAAAGAAAAATCCGCCCTCATATCTATTTTCACTTTATCAAATTATCACGATAAAGATATAGAAAACGGCTCTGATCCCCCGAAAAAGGTCAGAGCCGTTTTGATCATGCATCTTTATATTGAATCCGCTGAAAAATTGCTATGCGTAATCAAGCTTCCTGTTTCCGCAAAGTGAAAACACCATTATTCACTATTCAATATTCATCATTCATTATTTATTACAAAAATCCGTTCTGCCAATGAATAATGAATAGTGAATAATGAAAAATGAATAGTACAAAGAAAAATCCGTCCTCTTACGAGAACGGATTTTTCTTTGGAGCTGCTAACCAGATTTGAACTGGTGACCTCATCCTTACCAAGGATGCGCGCTACCGACTGCGCCATAGCAGCAACTGTGATAGCTTGCATATTATAACCCAATCGACAGAAAATGTCAAGAACTTTTTTCATATTTATCTTCACCAATGTTAATGCCTGTATAGAATAATTTTTTTATGCCTGAAAATATTAAAATCCTGTAAAATCGGTTTTTTCCTGTTGATTTATGTCAAATTTAAGTATAGACTATTTATCAGTCAAATGTAGTATTTATATTTATATATAATAAATTAAGTGTTTACCGTCATTCCGGAGGAATTTCAGTTGAAAAAAGTCGTATCTTTACTCATTACCACAGCCATAATTATTATCTATCCGCTTTGTTCCGTGATAACCGTTTCCGTTTCGGGAAAAAAGGCCGCATGTGATACGCAAAGCGGTATTTCTGTCGTTGAAGAGCTTGATAGGCAGTCCGTTGACGATGCACAGGCGCAGATCAACAAGACCATAAAAAAGCGTCAGGCGGACGTCTCCTCCGCCCAAGTACAAAAGGCAATTGCCAAAAGCATCAAACAAATCCAAAGCGGTCAAAAAAGCTATCGTCAGGTCTTTGACAACGTCTATTTTATGGGCGACTCGCTCATGGAAGGCCTGCATGCTTACAATATTCTGAATCCGAGCCGCCTTATAACGCAGGTCAGTGCAGGACTGAGCCATCTTGAACAAAACATGAACAAGATTATCAATGCCCGCCCCCCGATTCTGATTATCCATTACGGACTCAATTCCATTTCGACAAGCGACGCGCAGATCGACGCGTTCGTCCAACGATATACCACCGACATCAAGAAGCTGAAAAAGGCACTTCCGCAGACAAGAATTATCATCAGTCTCCTTTTCCCGATCAACACAAGCATAGCTACCGCTGCGCGCTTTAAAGCGGTCGGCAAGTTCAACAATGCCTTGAAAATAATGTGTAAAAGCCTTTCGGTCGAATATCTGGATTCAACAAGCGTTATCAATGCCAACAAGCAGTTCTACGAGCCGGACGGAATCCATATGAAATACAGCTTTTACGGAAACTGGCTTGAATTCATAATGAAAGAAAAGGGGATCTACTGATGAACGCAGATAGAATCAAAGAACTGTTGTGCGTTGTCGTT
>JBJFHV010000437.1:0-1513 GCA_051894015.1 Acutalibacteraceae bacterium
CCTTGATGTTGACAGAAACCCAGGAAAGTTTTCCGTTCAAAGTCGTGATAATGCTTTCCGCCGCCTGATACTGGTCAATGTTTCTTCTGAGCGCGCCGGAATAAACGCCGGCTTTTTCCGCGGCCGCAAGAATCGTTTGCCGGCTCAGTTTTTCCGAGCCTGTTGTTTCAACGTTCCAGACAAAAAGGGAAACGATACACATAAAAACAACAAAAAAAACGCCGCCTATGGCAAGGCCCATCCTTTTTTCGTTGCGCCTTATAAAAAACACGAGTCCGTGTTTCTCTTTGCATCTGATCTTCGAACCGGAAAGTCTCGCCATTTCACGAAGGCGGCGGTATTGTGAGGCCCGGATATCCGCCGTAATCCATTTTTCGTTGATGCTAACATTGTTCAGCCTAATTCCCTTTTGTGTGCAAAGATTCAAGAAACGTTCGGTAAATCCGCCGGAAGCATGGAATGTCACATATCCGATTATCCATCTGTAAATTTTCAGAAATATCATAAACACCCTTTGATACAAAAACGCCGAAAGGCGAAACGTACCGACTCCTTTCGTAGTAATTTACTATACGTTTTATGTACTGAATTCAACCGCAACAATGTTTCCTCTGACAGCGATTGTGTCGGTGCTCGGAGAACTGATCCCCAGACAGTCGCCGCACAGCTTGACAACTACATTTCCGCAATTGATCCGGACTGTCGTTTCACAATATTCGATTATCCCACGACACCCTTCGACAGTTGCGGCTTTATTGGAACAAAGTTCAATATGCGGCGTTTCAAATTCTTCCGACGGATCCAAAAAACCGAAATCCGTAATTTTCTTTTTTTTGTCTTTATCCATGCGTGATCACCTGCGATGAAGTTATAGTTCATTTTATGTGACAATCCGCCGTTTCATACTTATATTTTCATCTATTCGATCATACTTATCGAAAGGGTGATTCTATGAAAATCAAAAAAGCCGCCGAGTTGTTTTCGAACAGTAAGATTGTTTTAAAATACTGCATTTGCGCTTTTGCCGTATTTACATTAGCGGCGGTTACGCTTGCCCTGCCGGAACAAAGTGCAGCCGGAGTCAGAGACGGTTTAGCGCTTTGTTTCAAGACGGTTATCCCCGCTCTTTTTCCGTTTATGGTGATTTCAAGCTTTCTTGTCCAAAGCAATATTACCGCAAAGCTTGACCGATTGCTTTCACGGCTGACATTCTTTCTCTTCAGACAGCCAAGCTGCACCGGCTCCGTAATTTTTCTTTCTTTAATCAGCGGTTTTCCTGTCGGCGCTGAGCTTGTCAGACAGCTATATGAAAACAAGAAAATTTCGAAATCTCAGGGACAGCGGCTTTTGTTATTCTGCGTCAATCCGGGTCCTGCGTTTGTCATCAGCTGTGTCGGAGCCGGTATGCTCGGCTCTCAGATGATCGGAATCATTATTTTTGTCTCTGCAGCGCTGTCTTCTGTGATTCTCGGATTTCTGACAAGATTTATGGCGGTAAGCGAAGAGGAGGCTG
>JBJFHV010000438.1:0-1509 GCA_051894015.1 Acutalibacteraceae bacterium
CACCGACACGACAGGCAAATACAACGGTATTTATATCAACCGCTTCCTTTCCGGCGTATTTACACCCGGTTCCACCTTCAAGGTCGTGACAGCCATCTGTGCACTGGACAACATTCCGGACGTGACAAAAAGAACCTTCACCTGTACGGGTAAATACAAAATCGGCAACGACTATGTCACCTGTAACAAGCGGACCGGTCACGGCAAGCTGACCTTTGAACAGGCACTCAACGTTTCGTGCAACAGTGCTTTTGCCGAACTTGCGGTTGAACTCGGAAACGACAAACTGACAAAAACCGTCAGACAGCTCGGTTTCGGAACCTCTGTCACCGTCAGCAAGGCGCAAACCGTAAAAAGCACCTTTGATCTTTCTAATGCCGCCGCCATTGACAGAGGCTGGGCAGGTATCGGTCAGTACACAACCCTTGTCAATCCCTGCCAGATGCTGATGCTCATGGGTGCGATCGCCAACAACGGCGAGGCGATGATTCCCTATGTGGTGGACGAATCATCGGAGCTTGTCGACACCAAGTCCAAGGTCAACAAAAATATCAGCATAAACGAAAGCACATTGAAAACAATAAGAAAAATGCTTCGTTCCAATGTCCAGAATTATTACGGAGATTCCAAGTTCCCCGGTCTTGAGTTTTGCGGCAAGACCGGCTCAGCAGAGGTTTCCAACGGAAAAAGTCACGCCTGGTTTTACGGCTTTTCGATGAGAAACGATTTCCCGTATGCCATTGTTGTCTGTCTTGAAAACGGCGGAATCGGCTATAACGACGCGATTCCTGCGGCCAACAAGGTACTTCAGGCAATCGCCGCAGATGGATGAAAGAAGTTATAATAATGTAATTGGATACAATTTTTTTGAAAGGAAATGATACTATGTTTAACCATGAAAATCTCAGGGGCAGAGTTGCTGTTGTTACCGGAGGAGGCGGTGTATTGTGTGCCGCATTCGCAAAGACCCTTGCAAAGCAGGGCGTCAAGGTTGCCGTACTCGACCTCAACGAAGCGGCGGCGCAAAAAGTTGCCGACGAAATCAACGCCGACGGCGGAACGGCCATTGCTGTTGCCTGCAACGTACTGGAGCCGGAAAGCATGAAAGCGGCAAGAGAAAAGGTCAACGAAACCTTAGGTACCTGTGACATTCTTTTAAACGGCGCCGGCGGAAACAATCCGAAAGGCACCACTACAAAGGAAACGCTTGAAAAAATTGACCTTGTGAATAAGGACGAGAATATCAAGACTTTCTTTGACCTTGATCCGCAGGGTATCTCATTTGTCTTCAACCTCAACTTCCTCGGAACGCTGATCCCGACGCAGGTTTTTGCCCGTGACATGGCGGAAAAGGAGAACACCTGCATTGTCATGATCACCTCTATGAATGCGTACCGTCCGCTGACCAAGATCCCGGCGTATTCGGCGGCGAAAGCAGCGGTTCAGAACTTTACGCAGTTTATGGCGGTGCATTTCTCCGATGTGGGCATCCGCGTCAATGCCATCGCG
>JBJFHV010000439.1:0-1506 GCA_051894015.1 Acutalibacteraceae bacterium
GTAAAAGGGCGGCGGGATGGAACGTACCCATCATAAACACTCCGTTTTTTTCATAAAATTCACCGTGCTGTCTTGTGACTCTGAAATCCGGCGAAATCAGCCTTTGCGCCGCAATTCTGCCAAGGCATACGATGATTTTCGGCCTCAGGAGCCTGACCTGACTTCTCAGCCAGCCGATACACATTTCGACCTCTTCGGGCTTCGGATCTCGGTTATTTTTCGGGCGGCATTTGACCATGTTTGCGATATAAATATTTTCCTTTCGGTCAAGGTCAATCACCTGAAGATACTTATCAAGAAGCTGACCGCTTTTTCCGACAAACGGTTCGCCTTTCAAATCTTCCTGCTCTCCCGGACCTTCTCCGATGAACATGATTTTCGCTTCGGGATTGCCGCAGCCGAAAACAAGATTCGTTCTTGTTTTTCCGAGCGGACATTTTTCACAGCTGAGACATTCGTTGTTCAGGGTTTTCATATCTTTCAATTTTATCACCTTTTTTATTTTACCATAAATTTCTCCGATTTTCACGTTTTTTCGTCCTCGTTATTGAAAAATTCATAAAAACGGTGTAGAATAATTTTAATATGCGGTAGACGGCATTTTTTGTCTCACCGTAAAAATCCGGAGGTACTTATTATGGATAAAAAAGTTCTTGTTGAAACTTCCGCCCGTCACGTACACGTCAGCCGAAGAGTGCTTGATATTCTTTTCGGCGAGGGCTATGAGCTTACGAAGAAAAAGGATCTTTCCCAGCCGGGACAATATGCCTGTGAAGAAAGAGTCGCCGTTATCGGACCGAAAAGCAGCTTCCCCGCTGTTTCGATTCTCGGCCCCGTAAGACCCGAAACACAGGTTGAGCTTTCTGCCGGCGACGCCCGTTCCATCGGCGTCAAGGCTCCCGTCCGTGAATCGGGCGATCTCGAAGGCAGCGCAGGCTGTAAGATCGTCGGACCCAAGGGCGAGGTTGAGCTGAAAGACGGTGTTATTGTAGCAAAGCGTCACATTCACATGACGCCCGAAGATGCTGAAAAATATTCGCTTTCCGATAAGCAGGTTGTATCCGTCAAGATTGATTCCGACGGCCGCTCACTGATTTTCGGCGATGTTGTTGTCAGAGTCAGCCCGTCATATGCACTTGCGATGCATATTGATACGGACGAATCCAACGCCGCCGGCTGCACACCCGGTCTTTTCGGTGATATTCTTGACTGACAGCAATACGGATTCTTGAGGGGGCATTTTTGCCCCCTTTTTTGACTTTTTCACAGCGGAGGTGTTTTTTTGAAAAAACGTATACAGATTACGGCAGCTGTTTTTTTTATTCTGATTTCCGTTTGCGTTGCCGCCTTTTGTGTGAACCGATTTTATATTCTTCCGAAAACGACCGAAGCTCAGACAACAACGCAGGCCGCACCACAGACTACTGCGGCCGAAACCACCCGGGAGACCGAAACCACAAAAAAACAACAGACTGCCCCCATGGAGCAGCCTGCTGCAAAACAGAT
>JBJFHV010000440.1:0-6783 GCA_051894015.1 Acutalibacteraceae bacterium
GGGCGTTGATGCGCTGATCGGAAACTTCCCCGACAGAATGATTGAGGTTTTAAGAAAGTAAGACACGTTAAAACGGAGGACGTCATGACAGAAATATCAAGAGAAATTCTTGAAGACCGGCAGGTCAGAAAAACGAAGCAGCAAAAAACGGACTTCATTGGCTTCATGAAGCAGAATTTTCCCGACATGAAAGTGGAGGAGGGCGGTCGCATCATGAAAAGCCGGAATCTTGTGATCGGTGACGTAGAAAGCACGGATTTTATCCTGACGGCTCATTATGATACCTGTGCCGCTTTGCCGTTCCCGAACGTGCTTTCGCCGACGAATTTTGCATTCACGCTGTTTTACAGTATCTTGATTTGCGTGCCGTTTTTTGCGATAATGGGAGTTGTCTTGTATTTGCTGTTGTTCCTGATCGATGACTTTTTAGTGTGCTACTGGATTTCCCTGGCGGTTTTGCTCATTTTGATTTTTGCCGTGTTTATGGGCGGTAAGCCGAATAAGCACACGGCAAACGACAACACCTCCGGGGTCATAATGCTTATTGAGCTTATGAACAGACTTTCAGATGAACAAAAGAAAAGGACGGCGTTTGTTTTCTTCGATAACGAGGAAAATGGGCTTTTGGGTTCGGCATTTTTTGCAAAGAAGTATAAAAACTGTCTGGCGGATAAGCTTGTGATAAACTTTGACTGTGTTTCGGACGGAGAGAATATTCTGATAGTTCAAAACGACAGGGCAAAAAAGAAGCTTGACACCGTTATCAAAAATACATTCCTTTCCGAAAGCGGAAAGACGGTCTATGTTCCGTCGTTTGCCTTTTATCCGTCGGATCAGATGCAGTTTCCCGTGAGTATTGCCGTTGCCGCACTCAAAAGAAAGAAAGGGATCGGGCTTTATCTTGATAGGATTCACACAAAGCGGGATACTGTTTTTGACAAAAGCAATATTGAGTATATTTGCGAAAAGACCGCAAGCCTTTTAGACGAAATTATAAAACGGAATCAGACATAAAAATCACACCGCAGAGCATTTCAACTCTGCGGTGCCTTTATTATCGGTTCACAACATTGATCGGCTTGCCCGAAACGAAGCCTTCGACATTTTCTTTGAATATGTTCATCAGTCTCGTTCTCGCTTCAAGGCTTGCCCATGCGATATGCGGTGTGATGAAGCAGTTTTTCGCGCCGATGAGCGGATTGTCTTCTTTCGGCGGTTCGGTGGAAAGCACATCGACACCCGCTCCGGCGATGAGTCCGGTGTCAAGTGCATTGCGAAGGTCTGCTTCGTTGACGACAGGGCCTCTTGACGTGTTGATGAGATACGCTGTTTTCTTCATGCGGCTTAAAAACTGTGCATTGATAAGGCCGTTCGTTTCACTTGTCAGCGGACAGTGAAGCGAGATGACGTCGCTTGTTTCGATGACCTCGTCAAGCGACACAAAATCAACCTTGCCGAACCCCGAATACTCTCTTGTGTGGGGTGAATAAGCTTTGACCTTCATGCCGAAAGCATTTGCAATTTCGGCAACGGCCGAACCGATTTTACCGAAGCCTACGATACCGAACACCTTGCCCCGAAGCTCGACAAGCGGGGTTTTCCAATAGCAGAAGTAGGGCGAGCGGCTCCATTCTCCGTCATTTACGCTTTTTGAATGAAGACCGACCTGATTTGTCAGTTCAAGCAAAAATGCAAAAACAAGCTGCGCTACACCGTCGGTGCTGTAAGCGGGAATATTCGAAACGACAATGCCGTGTTCTTTTGCCGCTTCACAGTCGATGATATTGAATCCGGTTGCCAGTACGGCTATAAATTTAAGGTTCGGAAGCTTTTCAATCAGTACACGGTCAATGGGCACTTTGT
This sequence comes from Acutalibacteraceae bacterium, assembly GCA_051894015.1. Taxonomy (GTDB): domain Bacteria; phylum Bacillota; class Clostridia; order Oscillospirales; family Acutalibacteraceae; genus UBA6857. The sequence goes on from JBJFHV010000440.1 coordinate 1,864, forward strand.
TCGTGACAAGAATGTCGGCATCAAGGCTTCTTTCAATCACTTTATCGCTCGGCGTGCTTTCATAAATTTCATATTCGTCCACAACGTCTTTCAGCCAATCCCATGAAAGATCGCCGGGATTTTCGGTATAGGAATCTAAAATAACAAGCTTCATTAGGTTCACCTTTCCTCTTTTGAGTCTTTGTACCGGTTATTTTACCATATAAAAGACATTTTGTCACCTTTAACGGTCAAGAATTATCCGATAAATCCATAAATTCTTAAAAAACCGTTGACCGTAGGCGCATTTTATTATAAAATAAACTTAAGTATGAGTAAAGGAGATGGCGTTTTGGATAAAGGTCAAAAAAGAAGCTATGCGCTGAATTTTGCCGCATTCATCTGCTTCTCTTTGGCACTTGTGCTGGTCGTTTTGCTAAGGCTGTTTCAGTTTGACAGTGTTGTGATCTGGTACAATAAGTATACCGACACGCTGAACAATTTTGAAGCGATGATTCAGTCCTACGGCGCTTCCTGGATTTCGGTCGGAATTATTCTTCTGAACTTCCTTGTCAAGGCGGTTATCCCATGGTTTCCGATTTCCTGTATCTGCGTCGTTTCCGGCGTATTGTTTAAATGGTACTACGCTTTTATCATCAATATTTTGGGTCTTGTTCTGCTGTTTACCGTCCGCTTCTTCTGGGGACGGAGATTCGGCGGCGGAAATGCCGAAAAAATCCTTGCAAAATACGACAGAGCGCATAACTTTATCGATTCAAGCCGCATCGGCTCGTCGCTTGTGCTTTTCGTTTTGCGGCTTGTTCCGTGCCTTCCGATCAACGCCGTCAGCCAGCTTTACGCGACGACGGGCATCAGCTATCTGAAATATCTTCTGGTGTCGCTTGCCGGCTTTTCCTATAAGCTTTTTTCCTATACCATCATCGGCCATAATGTTTATGACCCTCTTTCGGCGAAGTTCATTGTACCGCTGATTCTTTTGCTGATGTTTTCCGGTCTTGCGCTTCTTGCGCTCAACGGTGTGTTTAATATTACCGCTCTGAAAAAGAGCAAATTAAAATAAAAGCGGCTTTCCGCAAAAGAAAGGTTGATTATTTTGGCACTTTTTCATTCCATGAAAGCTCTCCTTGAAGAAAAAAAGCTCGGTGACGGTTTCTCTCAGGTTTATCTTCCGGGTCAGTACGACGAACAGTATGAGCGTTTTCTTGACGTTCTGTCCGACTTCGGGGAGTATTTCGATAAAAACGAAGAGAGAGAAGTTTCGCTGTTTTCCGCTCCGGGCCGTTCTGAGGTCTGCGGAAATCATACCGACCACAACCATGGCCGTGTGCTTGCCGCAGGCATCAGTCTTGATGCAATCGCCGTCGCCTCCAAAAACGACACCGGCATTGTCAGCATTAAGTCAAAGGGCTATCCGATGGACGTGATTTCCTGCGATGAGCTTGAAGTGAACGAAAACAATTACGGCAAAAGCTCCGAACTGATCAGAGGTATCCTTTCACGCTTCAAACAGCTTGGTTATAACATCGGCGGCTTTGATGCCACAACGGCTTCAAAGGTGCTTTCCGGTTCGGGACTTTCGTCCTCAGCGGCATTCGAAGTGCTTGTCTGCACAATTCTTAACCATCTTTATAACGACGGCAAGATTGATCCGGTTGTCATCGCCCAGATTTCACAGTACGCTGAGAACGTCTATTTCGGAAAGCCGTGCGGACTTCTTGACCAGATGGCTTGCTCGGTCGGCGGTTTTGTCACGATTGATTTTAATGATCCGTCAAAGCCGATTATCAAAAAGGTCAACTTTGACTTTGCTTCCTGCGGCCATTCGCTTTGCATTGTTGATACTAAGGGCGACCACTCCGATCTCACCGATGAATACGCGGCCGTCAGAGCTGAAATGGAAGCCGTTGCCGCTTTCTTCGGTAAAAAGGTATTACGGGAACTTGACAAGCAGACCGTAATCGAAAACGCGGCGGATATCCGTGCCGCCGTCAGCGACAGAGCGGTGCTTCGTGCGATTCATTTCTTCAACGATGACGAAAGAGTCGTCAAAGAGGTGGAGGCGCTTGAAAGCGGAGACTTCGAGCTGTTTAAAAAGCTGACAATCGAAAGCGGACGCTCTTCTTATATGTATAACCAGAATGTCTATGCCTGTTCTGCTCCGCTCAGTCAGCCGCTTTCTCTGGCTCTTGCCGTAAGCGAAGAGCTGCTGAAAGATAAGGGCGCATGGCGCGTTCACGGCGGCGGTTTTGCCGGCACGATTCAGGCTTTTGTTCCGAACGAACTGCTTGATGAATACAAGAATACCATGAATTCGATTTTCGGTGACGACGCCTGCTACGTTCTTTCGATCAGACCGATGGGCGGCGCAAAGCTCAGCTAAAGGCAAACGAAAAGAAAAGATTAAACACAGTAAGGGTGATATTTTATGAAAAGAACAGAAATCAAAAAGCTGTACGACAACGCTGAAGCCTTCACCGACGGTGAAATTACGGTCGCCGGCTGGATCCGCTCCAACCGTGACTCCAAGGCTTTGGGCTTTATCGAACTCAACGACGGCAGCTGCTTCAAGGGCGTACAGGTCGTTTTTGAACGGGAAAAGCTCGGCGACGAAAAGTTTCAGGACGCGGCGAAGCTGAACACCGGTGCAGCCATCATTGTCAAGGGAAACCTGATTCTGACGCCGCAGGCGAAACAGCCTTTTGAAATCAATGCAACCGAAATTACCGTAGAGGGTGCCTCAACGCCCGACTATCCGCTTCAGAAAAAGCGCCATTCGCTTGAATATTTACGGACGGTTGCACATCTTCGTCCGAGAACGAATATCTATTCCGCCGCTTTCCGGGTTCGCTCTGCCGCGGCTTATGCAATCCATACGTTTTTTACCAATAACGGCTTTATTTATGCGCACACACCGCTGATTTCGTGCAGTGACTGCGAGGGTGCCGGTGAAATGTTCCGTGTCACAACGCTCGATATGGAAAATCCGCCGAAGAAAGAGGACGGAACGGTCGATTATTCCGAGGATTTCTTCGGAAAGCCTGCTTATCTGACCGTTTCGGGTCAGCTTCAGGGCGAAATCATGGCGCAGGCTTTCGGTAAGATCTATACCTTCGGACCGACCTTCCGTGCCGAAAAGTCCTATACCCAGCGTCATGCCGCCGAGTTCTGGATGATTGAGCCGGAAATCGCGTTTGCCGACCTTCAGGATGATATGGAGCTTGCCGAGTCGATGATCAAGTTTGTCATCAACTATGTTCTTGAAAACTGCAAGCAGGACATCGAATTCTTGAATCAGTTCGTGGACAAAGGTCTTATCGAAAGACTGACAACGGTTGCTTCTTCGGATTTCGGCAGAGTGACTTACACCGATGCCGTTAAAATGCTTGAGGAGCACAACGACGAATTTGAATTTAAGGTCTATTGGGGCTGTGATCTTCAGACCGAGCACGAACGCTTCCTGACCGAAAAAATCTTCAAGCGTCCCGTTTTCGTGACCGATTATCCGAAAGAAATCAAGGCTTTCTATATGCGTCTGAACGACGACGGCAAGACTGTTGCTGCCTGCGACTGTTTGGTCATGGGCATCGGCGAAATTATCGGCGGAAGCCAGAGAGAGGAACGCTATGATGTTCTCGTCAACCGTATCAAGGAACTCGGTCTTAAAGAAGAGGACTACTGGTGGTATCTTGAGCTTCGAAAGTACGGCGGAACCAAGCATGCCGGTTTCGGTCTCGGCTTCGAAAGACTGATTATGTACCTGACCGGCATTTCGAATATCCGCGACGTACTTCCGTTCCCGAGAACGACCGGTTCGGCTGATTTTTAATGAAAGACAACAATAAACTCAATAAGAAAGGAATGCATACGCTTTTTCAAGGCGTATGCAAGGTTTTGATTTATGGCTGATTTTAAGACAATGAGCAAAGAGGAACTCAGCGCCCTGAAAGCTGAACTGACAAAGGAATATAACGATTTTAAGGCCAAAGGCTTAAAGCTTGATATGTCAAGAGGAAAACCCGGTGCGGATCAGCTTGCCGTTTCAAACGGACTTCTTGACGCGATCACATCGGCTGACTGGGACGACGGAAAACAACACAGCCTGGAATACAGGAATTACGGTATTCTGACGGGAATTCCCGAATGCAAGGCGATTTTTGCCGAACTTTTAGGCGTCCCCTCCGACAACGTGATCGTTTGCGGCAACTCAAGCCTCAATATGATGTTCGACTATATCACACAGTGCATGCTTACCGGTTCCGACGGAACACCGTGGAAGGATCAGGGCGGGATCAAATTCCTTTGCCCGTCTCCGGGGTATGACAGACATTTTTCGATCTGTGAGTATTACGGAATCAAGATGATTCCGATTGCCATGAACGAGGACGGTCCGGATATGGACGCGATTGAAGAATATGTCAAGGACAGCTCGGTCAAGGGTATGTTCTGCGTACCGAAGTATTCGAACCCGACGGGCGTCACCTATTCGCATGAAGTGGTTGACCGCATTGCAAAAATGACACCCGCCGCCAAGGATTTCCGGATCATCTGGGATAACGCATACATCATTCACGACCTGACCGAGACGACAGATGAGCTCGACAACATCTTTGATGTACTCAAAAAGTACGGTCACGAGGATATGGTGATTGAGTTTACCTCTACTTCGAAAATCAGCTTTCCCGGTTCGGGTGTTGCTGTTCTGGCCGCTTCCGACCGGAACATTGAAATCATCAAAAGCCGTATGAAGATTCAGACCATCGGCTACGATAAGCTCAACCAGTTCCGTCACGTCAAGTTTTACAAAAATCTCGACGGAATCAAGAATCATATGAAGCTTCACCGTGCAATTCTTGCGCCGAAGTTCAACGCCGTTGTCAATGAGTTTGAAAGCGCTGTAGTCTCATGTTGTATCGCTTCGTG
>JBJFHV010000441.1:0-1501 GCA_051894015.1 Acutalibacteraceae bacterium
ATGAAAGGTACCGTAAGCCAGATCAAAGCCTCCGGCTATAAGCCGTGCGGAATCTGCGCGAAGAAATATAAGTAAGAGTAGGGACTGTCGTTTGGTTGCGGCAGTCCCTACTTTTTAAGAACCCTCTGAATCAATCACAGTATCCGCTTCGATGCACAGTTCCTTGCATCAGATTGATTCAAGGATTCTTTAAGTTCCCGTTGGCGGGATTGTCCAGGACTTTTCCGCTATCGGAAAACCGGGAACCGTGGCACGGGCAGTCCCATGAATGCTCAGCCTTGTTCCGCTTTAAAGCGCAGCCTAAATGAGGGCAGCGTTTTTTGGACGGCGTAAGAAGCCCGACAACGCTTTCAAAGCCGTTGATCAAAAGCTGAGGCCTGAGCATGCTTCTTGACGGCGAAAAGAGATCGGCAAAGTCATTCTTTTTGTCCGTTATCAGATCGCAAAGAATTTCCGCTGCCACCATCGAGCTTGTCATTCCCCACTTGTTAAAGCCGGTCGCCACGAAAAAATCAGGCGTGTTTTTGGCATACCGGCCGATATAGGGAACAGAATCAAGGCTCATGCAGTCCTGCGCACTCCAGAAGTATTTTTCTTTTGCGTTCGGATAATGAAGTGCTTGAAAGCGGCGAAGCTCGTTCCAGTTGCCGCCGCTTTTTCCCGTTCGGTGTCCGCCGCCTCCGATAAACAGCAAATCGTCATAGTTTCGAAATGACATTCCCGTTTTGTTTTCGTCAACATACATACCGTTTACGTTTTCGGCGTTTTCCAAAGCGATCACATACGAGCGGTGCTGATACAGCTTCAGCGGATACAGTCCGTGCTTATTGATAAACGGAAAATGGGTTGTGCAAACGACCTTTTTGGCCGATATCCGTCCGCTGTCCGTTACGGCGTCGGTGCCGATCATTTCCCGGACGAAAGTGTTTTCGAAAATGGTCAGATCTTTTGAAACGGCGAAAAGAAATTTCAAAACATTGAACTGCGCCTGATTCGGGAATCTGACTGCCCCGACCGTTTTGATCGGAAGCGGAATGTTTTCGGAAAGTCCTGCCTTAAAGCCGATTGTGTCAAGTGCCTGCATTTCGTTATCAAGCTTCTTTTTGTTGTCAACAGAATAAACGAAGCTGTCTTTGATTTCAAAATCGCAGTCGATTTTCCGGCTCATGATTTCGTACCGTCTTAACGCGTTCTCGTTCGCAGATAGATATTTTCGAGCGTTTTCTTCGCCGACGCTTTTGAGAAGCTTTGAATAAATCAGCCCGTGCTGACTTGTGATTTTTGCGGTTGTGTTTCCCGTTGTGCCTGAACAGATCCGACCCTTTTCGGCAATAACGCAGTCAACGCCGTTTGATCTGAGAAAATAAGCGGTTAGGATTCCCGCAATTCCGCCGCCGATAATCAGCACATCGGTGTGAATATCGCCGCAAAGCTTTTGAAAAGCGGGCATTTCGGTGCTTCACTTTTTTTGCATCTGTTTCGTTTTTGAATTGTTGTAAAA
>JBJFHV010000442.1:0-6762 GCA_051894015.1 Acutalibacteraceae bacterium
GTACCGGCGTTATCGCCGGCGGTCCCGTCCGTGCCGTTGTTGAAACAGTCGGCATCAAGGACATTCGTACAAAGGCTCTTCGTTCCAATAACCCGTGCAACGTTGTAAGAGCAACAATTGACGGTCTTTCAAAGCTTCGCAACGTTGAAGAAGTTGCCGAAGTCAGAGGAAAGACAGCCAAGGAAATCTTAGGTTAAGGAGGGCGTGAAAATGGCAGACATTAAGGTTAAGCTTGTCAGAAGCCTCATCGGCTCAAAGAAGGATCAGATTGCCACCGCCCATGCACTCGGTCTTCGTAAAATCGGCGACGAGTCCACTCAGCCGAACAATCCGCAAACACAGGGTAAGGTGAAGAAGATTTCACACCTTATCGAGGTTACCGAAGCATAAAAGAGGAGGTGCGAACAATATGAAACTGCACGAACTTTCACCTGCCGCAGGTTCAACCAAGGAGCGCAAGCGTATCGGTCGTGGTCCCGCTTCCGGTCAGGGTAAAACTGCAGGTAAAGGTCACAAGGGTCAGAAGGCCCGTGCCGGCAGAGGTATGCGCGCCGGTTTTGAAGGCGGCCAGATGCCCCTTCAGAGACGAATCCCGAAGAGAGGCTTCGTCAACATCTTTGCGACAGAAATGGCAATCGTCAATGTCGCCGCTCTTGAAAAAGCGTATGACAACGGCGATACTGTTACAATCGAATCACTCGTTGAGAAAGGTCTTGTTAAGAAGGTTCTTGACGGTGTCAAGGTTCTCGGCAACGGAGACATCACCAAGGCACTCACAGTTCAGGCTAATGCTTTCAGTGACTCTGCAAAGCAGAAAATTGAGGCTGCGGGCGGAAAGACCGAGGTGATCTGAAGTGATAAAAACGTTTATAAATGCATGGAAGATCGCAGACCTTCGTAAGAAGATGCTTTTCACGGCACTTATAGTTTTAATTTTCAGAATCGGCGCTGCGATCCCTGTTCCGTTCACCAACATCACCGGTGACGGTATCGTTGATCCGACCGGCGAAACATTCATGAACTATCTTGCAATGCTCACCGGTGACGCGTTCAACTACGGAACAATTTTTGCACTGTCAGTAACACCGTATATCAACAGTTCAATTATCATTCAGCTTCTCACTGTTGCGATTCCCGCTCTCGAAAAGCTTTCAAAAGAGGGCGAAGAGGGCAGAAAGAAGATGGCGACCATCACCCGTTACACAACGGCCGGTCTTGCTCTTCTTCAGTCAATCGCTTACTTTGTATACCTGAGAGCGAAGGGCTACATCGTAACCGATGCCAACGGCGAGCTTTTCACAGGCTTTGCCGCAGTTCTTCAGGGCTTAGCGATTATTATGGTTCTCGTTGCCGGCTCCTGCCTTGTCATGTGGCTCGGTGAGCAGGTCAACGACAGGGGTATCGGAAACGGTATTTCCATTATCCTTTTTGCCGGTATCGTATCCCGTATGCCGACTCTTGTATACACGATGTATATGTATCTGAAATCGGGCGGCGCTTATTACGCCCTCGTTCCGATTGTTGTTGTTCTTCTTCTTGCGATGATCGCTTTCATCGTCTGGATGGATAACGCGGAACGCAGAATCCCCGTTCAGTACGCAAAAAGAGTGGTAGGCCGTAAGATGTACGGCGGCCAGAGCACCCATATCCCCATCAAGGTCAATATGTCCGGTGTTCTTCCCGTTATCTTCGCTTCTTCCATTCTTTCCATTCCGCCGACAATTAAGCTCTTCCTTAACGAAGACAATCTTGCAAACGGCTGGAAGACATTTTTCTCCATTTTCGAATCCAGTCACTGGGCTTATGCGATTATGTATTTCTTCCTGATTCTGTTCTTTGCTTACTTCTATGCAAGCATTCAGTACAATCCGGTTGAAATGGCCAATAATATCCGTAAGAACAGCGGTATGATTCCGGGTATCCGTCCGGGCAAGCCGACAGCGGACTACATTAAGAAGATCCTCAACAGAATCACCCTTATGGGTGCCCTTCTTCTGAGCGTTGTTGCTCTCTTCCCGAATCTTCTTACCTTGTTCACAACGCTTATCGGCAAGCCGATGATGCTTTCACTCGGCGGTACCTCTCTTATCATCGTAGTCGGCGTTGCGCTTGAAACCACCAAGCAGCTTGAAAGCCAGATGATGATGAGACACTATAAGGGCTTCCTTGATTAATCCGGAGGTGCAAAGATGAAACTGATTTTTCTCGGCGCACCGGGCGCCGGTAAAGGTACGCAGGCAGAGGTCGTAAGCGAACGCCTCTCGATCCCGACGATATCAACCGGCAACATCATCCGCGCCGCTATCAAAGACGGTACGGAAATGGGCAAAAAAGCCAAGGATTTCATTGAAAAAGGAGCTCTTGTTCCCGATGAAGTCGTAATCGGCATCATCAAGGACAGACTGAAAGAAGACGACTGCAAAAACGGTTTTATTCTTGACGGCTTCCCGAGAACGGTACCTCAGGCCGAGGCACTTGATGAAATGGGAATCGAAATCGACAAGGTGATCGATATCGAAGTTCCGGACGAAAAAATCGCGGCAAGAATGTCGGGCAGACGCGTTTGCCAGGGCTGCGGCGCTTCCTACCACCTGCTTTATAAGAAGCCTGAGAAGGACGGCGTTTGCGACAGCTGCGGCGGCGAGCTTGTTCAGCGTAAGGACGACCACCCCGATACGGTTTTAGAGCGTCTTGCGGTTTATCATACGCAGACCGAACCGCTCAAGGAGTTCTACGAGAAAAAAGGCAAGCTCAAAATTGTTGAGGGGCAGGAAGAGATCGCCGACACAACGGCACTCACCCTCAAAGCATTGGAGGATTAAGCATGATCGTGCTCAAAACGACTCGGGAGCTTTCGCTCATGAAAGAGGCGTGCAGAATATCTGCCGGAGCACTACGCGTGGCGGGGGAAGCGGTGAAGCCGGGCGTTTCCACTTGGGAAATCGACCAAATCGCTTACGAATACATCAAAAGCCAGGGCGCGGAACCGAACTTTCTGCACCTGTACGGCTTTCCTGCCACCGCATGCATTTCCATAAACGACGAGATCATTCATGGCATACCAAGCAAAGAACGTATTCTCAAAGAAGGCGACATTGTAAGCATTGACCTTGGCGCCAAGATTCACGGCTATAACGGCGATAATGCTGCCACTTTTGCCTGCGGAAAAATCTCCGAAGAGGCACAGCGGCTGATGGACACCACGAAAGAGAGCCTTTACAAGGCAATCGAAATGGCGGTTCCCGGCAACAAGATCGGCGATATTGCCTGGGCGGTTCAGGACTATTGCGAGCAAAGAGGCTACGGCGTTGTCCGTGAGTACACGGGTCACGGCGTCGGAAGAGAATTACATGAAGATCCGAGTGTCCCGAATTACGGCAAGGCCGGTCGCGGCGTACGCCTGTTACCGGGCATGACACTCGCTATTGAGCCGATGATCAACGAAGGGACGGCGGCCATCAGACAGATGCCTGACGGCTGGACGGTCAAAACCGCCGACCACAAGCTTTCCGCTCATTTCGAGCACACTGTGGCCATCACAAACGACGGTCCGGTGATTCTTACGAAAGAGTAAGCGCTTATGCTGGAAAGAGGAACGGTCGTATATTCCGCCGCAGGACGTGACAAAGGACGTCCCCTTGCGGTGGTCGGAACAGACAACGGTTTTGTTTTGGTCTGTGACGGAAAGGAACGCCCGCTTCATAGAGCGAAGCGGAAAAATCCCCGCCACCTGATTAAAACCGAGTACCGTCTTGATGAAGAATCATTGGCAACCGATCTGAAGCTTCGAAGAGCACTCAGACAGTTTACAATCTAAGAGAGGCAGAGATAGTTATGTCAAAACAGGATATGATCGAAATTGAAGGTGCCGTCGTTGAGGCACTGCCGAACGCAACCTTCAAAGTCGAGCTTGACAACGGACACATCATTCAGGCTCACATTTCCGGAAAATTACGGATGAACAACATCCGCATTCTCCCCGGCGATAAGGTCACGGTCGAAATGTCTCCCTACGACCTGACAAAGGGCCGCATAACATGGAGATCCAAATAACCTTAAATAAAAGGAAAATTTTCGAGGAGGTATAGTTCAGATGAAAGTCAGACCTTCTGTCAAGAAAATCTGCGAAAAATGCAAAATCATTAAACGCAAGGGTAAGGTCATGGTTATCTGTGAAAATCCCAAGCACAAGCAGCGTCAGGGCTAATGACGCAATCATAATGGAGGTGAACTGATAAATGGCTCGTATTTCAGGTGTTGACCTTCCGAGAGATAAGAGAGTTGAAATCGCTTTAACTTATATCTACGGTATCGGTCGCAAAACGGCTGCGGACATTATTGCCGCAACAGGCGTTAACCCCGACATCAGAGTTAAGGACTTAACCGAAGATGACGTTTCAAAGCTTCGTGAGTACATCGACCACAACGTTAAGGTTGAAGGTGACCTCAGAAGAAAGACGGCATTCGATATCAAGAGACTGATCGAAATCGGCTGCTACCGCGGCGTTCGTCACAGAAAGGGACTTCCCGTAAGAGGACAGCGCTCTAAGACAAACGCACGTACACGCAAGGGTCCGAAGAAGACCATCGCAAACAAGAAGAAGTAATTAAAAGGAGGATGCTATTATGGCTGCTAAGGTAGGCAAGAAAACTACCGTTCGCCGTCGCCGCGAAAGAAAGAACATTGAACGCGGTGCGGCCCATATCCAATCCACCTTCAACAACACAATCGTTACCATCACGGATACCCAGGGTAACGCTGTGTCATGGGCAAGTGCCGGTGAAATGGGCTTCAGAGGCTCAAGAAAATCCACTCCCTATGCTGCACAGACTGCGGCTGAAACCGCTGCTAAGGCTGCTATGGAGCACGGCATGAAGACTGTTGAAGTATATGTTAAGGGACCGGGCGCAGGTCGTGAAGCCGCTATCAGAGCTTTACAGACAGCAGGACTCGATGTAACGATGATTAAAGACGTTACTCCGATTCCGCACAACGGCTGCCGTCCGCCCAAGAGAAGACGCGTATAACGGAGGTACAATCATATGGCAAGATATACAGGCGCGGTATGTAAAATGTGCCGCCGCGAGGGCAAGAAGCTCTTTTTAAAGGGCGACAGATGCTACACCGGTAAGTGTGCCATCGACCGTCGTTCCTATGCCCCCGGTCAGCACGGTCAGAACCGCAGCAAGAATTCCGAATACGGACTTCAGCTTCGCGCAAAGCAGCAGGCAAGACGTTATTACGGAATCCAGGAAGGACAGTTCCACAAATATTTCCTTATGGCTGAGCGCAAGGCCGGCGTAACAGGTACAAACCTTCTTCGTATCTGCGAAAGCCGTCTTGACAACGTTGTTTACACGCTCGGCTGGGCTTCTTCCAGAGCGGAAGCAAGACAGCTTGTAACACACGGCCATTATCTGGTAAACGGCAAGAAGGTTGACATTCCGAGTTATCTGCTCAAAGCAGGCGACACGGTTTCAATCAAGGCGAAGAGCCGTGACAGCGTAAAGATCAAGACTGTTCTTGAAGCCAACGCATCAAGACCGGTTCCCGAGTGGCTTGACCTCAACGCTGAGACTCTTGAAGCAAAGGTAGTAGCTCTTCCGGAGCGTGAACAGATCACAACACCGGTTGAAGAACATCTTATTGTCGAGTTCTATTCTAAGTAATAGACAGTTCCTTACAAAACCACAGTAGAATAAGGAGGGTTTGCATGATAGGAATTGAAAAGCCCAGAATTGAAACTGCTGAGTTAGCTCCCGACGGCACCTACGGCAAGATCATCGTATCCCCGCTCGAAAGCGGTTACGGAATTACCTTGGGCAACAGCCTGAGAAGAATTCTTCTCTCTTCTCTTCCCGGATATGCGATAACAAGCGTTAAGATTGACGGAGTTCTCCATGAGTTCTCAACGATTCCCGGCGTCAAGGAAGACGTGACCGAAATCGTGCTCAACTTAAAGCGCGTTATCCTTAAGATATACGGCGAAGGTCCGAAAACGATCTATATTGAAGCCAATGGCGAAGGCGAAATCCTTGCCGGCGACATCAAGTGCGATTCCGAGGTTGAGATCCTCAATCCGGAAGCCCATATCTGTACCCTTGACAAGGACGCTCATGTCAGCATGGAGCTGACCTGCGACAAGGGCAGAGGCTACGTTTCGGCGGAACAGAACAAAGAGAAGATGAAGCCCCCGATCGGAGTTATTGCAATCGACTCAATATACACACCGGTGTTGAAAGTCAATTACACGGTTGAAAATACCCGTGTTCGTCAGACAACGGACCTTGACAAGCTTACGCTTGAGGTCTGGACCGACAAGACCATTGCGGCGACAGAAGCCGTATCTCTCGCAGCCAAGTTTCTCAACGAACATCTCGCTCTCTTCGGCGATCTGTCGGGAGAGGCGTATGACACCGAGATCATGGTTGACAAGAGCGAGGACTCCAAGGAAAGAGTTCTTGAGATGACCATTGAGGAACTTGACTTGTCTGTACGTTCGTTCAACTGCCTGAAGCGTGCAGGCATCAACACGGTTGAAGATTTGACAACCAAGACAGAGGAAGACATGATGAAGGTCAGAAACCTCGGCAAGAAATCTCTTGACGAAGTGATCAACAAGCTTCATTCCTTCGGTCTGAGTCTCAGATCTGACGAAGACTAATCAAATATCACAAAAACGCAAAGGAGTGATTTTAAATGGCAGGTACAAGAAAGCTCGGCAGAGCCAGCGACCACCGCAAGGCAATGCTCAGAGGTAT
>JBJFHV010000443.1:0-6737 GCA_051894015.1 Acutalibacteraceae bacterium
ATCTGCTCCGGTATTTACACAACTTTTAAAAGTGCTTATCGTAATCGGCATCGTGTACCTTATCGGCGTAATTTCGACTCTATTCTATAACCGGGTCATGGTCACAATAGCGCAGGGCACACTGAAAAAAATCCGTGACGAAATGTTTGAGAAAATGCAGCGACTCCCCATTCGTGTCTTTGATACCCGTACCCACGGAGATATTATGAGTCTTTATACCAATGATACCGATACACTTCGTCAAATGATTGCTCAATCAATGGCACAGCTTATATCCTCGGTATTTACCATCGTATCCGTCTTTGTCTGTATGCTGTATATCAGCGTATGGCTGACACTTGTAGCGGTTCTTGTCATGTTCCTGATTTTACAGATCGTAAAAGCGATAACAGGGAAAATCGGCGTATTCTTTATGATGCAGCAAAAAACACTTGCCGATGTAAACAGCTATGTGGAGGAAATGGTAAACGGGCAAAAGGTCGTCAAAGTATTTTGTCATGAAAAGAAGACCAAGGAAGAACTGAGAGAGAAAAACAAGGCATGGGCTATGAGCGCAGCAAGCGCAAACGGCTATGCCAACTCAATGATGCCGATGATGAATGCACTCGGCTATGTGCAATATGTCATCATTGCAATTCTCGGCGCATATATGGCTATCAATGGAATAACGAATCTCGGACTTACGGGAACGGGAACGCTGACCCTTGGTATGATTGCGTCGTTCCTTACTCTATCCCGGAACTTAACAAATCCGGTTTCACAAATCTCCAATCAGTTTAATTCAATTGTAACCGCTCTTGCAGGTGCTTCCCGTATCTTTGCATTTATGGATGAAGAACCCGAAATGGACGAGGGATACGTAACGCTGGTCCATGCCAAGGAGGAAAACGGCAAAATATACGAATCCGAAAAAAGGACGGGAATGTGGGCATGGAATCACCCTCACCGCGACGGAACAACTACCTATACAAAACTCGAAGGCAGAGTTGTTCTCGACCAAGTGGATTTCGGTTATGTTCCCGGAAAGCAAATCCTGTACGATATTTCCCTGTACGCCGAGCCGGGTCAGAAAATTGCTTTTGTCGGTGCGACAGGGGCAGGTAAAACAACAATCACAAACCTTATCAACCGTTTTTACGACATTGCCGACGGCAAGATCCGCTACGACGGGATCAACATCAACAAAATCAAAAAGGCTGATCTCCGCCGTTCTCTCGGTGTTGTTTTGCAGGATGTAAATTTATTCACAGGAACGGTTATGGAAAATTTGCGGTACGGAAATCCCGACGCTTCCGATGAGGATTGTATTGCGGCCGCAAAGCTTGCCAACGCCGACGGATTTATCCGTATGCTTCCGCAGGGATATCACACGATGCTTAAAGGTGACGGAAGCGGTCTTTCCCAGGGACAAAGACAGCTCATTTCCATAGCCCGTGCCGCTGTGTCCGATCCGCCCGTTATGATCTTGGACGAAGCGACATCGTCTATTGATACCCGTACCGAAAGCTTGGTACAAGACGGCATGGATAAGCTGATGAAAGGCAGAACAGTATTTGTCATTGCGCACCGTCTTTCTACCGTTCAAAATTCCGATGTGATTATGGTACTGGATCACGGACATATTATTGAGCGGGGAAATCACAATAAGCTGATCGCTGAAAAAGGGACATACTATCAGCTTTATACGGGTGCATTTGAGTTGGAATGAAATGTTTCTGTTAGCTCAATCCCCTTTCACTTTCCGTGATCCGGCGCTGTTCATATCATAAACTATTTTCGATGGTTCCAGACGCAATGACTTAACCTTCTCTTGGCACCGTCTCAGTCTTAATCAAAAGGGATATCCTTCTTCATCTGATATTTTCAACAATGCTTGTTACGGTTTTGAGCGCAAGATTATAAAATTCGTTATCCTTATAGATTGCATGAACATACAGATTATCTTTCATTTCCTCGTCACAGGTTACACGGACTTCGTAATGCTTTGAATCAATATTGATACAACCTATAAGATACAAAGCGTCCTTGTGACCCTTTCCTGCGTATACTTTGATGGTTCCGCATTCGGAATCCATGTCCGTCAAAAACGGTGTTCTTGATTCTTCATCGCTTAAAAGAGCATCACTCTCAAGGTCAAAGGACGTAACGCTTGTATAAAAGGGAGAACCGAAGCAATATATTTTGTATCCCGTATATTTTCCGCTTTTTGCATCTCTAACGGCGATATACTGATGCTCTGCCCCGTCAGTTTCGGTTCCCATATTTTCGGGATATTTGAAATCTAAACCGTTTGCAGCCATCTCTTCCGAAAGCTTTTCCTTTGAATCAAAAACATCTCCGTAGCTTGTTTTCCGGCAGGAGGTCATTGTAAAAAGTGAACATAAAACGATCAGAATCGCGGACAGTGAAAAAAATCTCTTTTTCATTGATCAAGTCCTCCTTCATTTTGCTGCACCAAAGCGGGTTTACGTCTGATTTTTAGCTCTTTTGTAATCTCGTTGACACGGTCATCGTCAAGTTTATAGAAAAACATCGGTATCATCTGCAAAAAGCATCCGATTGCCGGTACGCCTGTCATCAAAACAAAGATACCGTTGAGCATATGGGGATAGTTGTGTATCATCAGCTCGCCCATTTTCAATGCAGGTTCATTGAGTGCGGCATTATATCCGACATATCCGAGGATAAACATAACAATCGAGCTGAATACGGCATTTCCGATTTTCATAATCAGGTTGTTAAACGCAAAGGTTGTTCCCTCAGTTCGCTCTCCCGTCTCATATTCGGCATAGTCAAGGCAGTCCATAACCATATATCCGGCAATTGTTGAAGTAATCGTCGGCGGAATATGGGCAAGAACCCGGATCGCGATAAACAGGAACATATTGCTGTAACCGCAGACTAAAGAAATGATATTCAGCACAAATCCTATCGCGGACATGACAATAAACAGTTTCTTTTTGCTTCCCATTTTGAGAATATACGGAGTAACCATAACGGCAATCATATAAACGACGCCGGTTGCGGTTGAAAGCGCCGGTATCAGGATCGATTCCACGCTGAATTTTCCGAAAGAAAAGCTGTTGGCTAAATTCCATTTCGAGAAGTACGGCAGCATGATACCGTAGGCACTTGTTGCTACACTGCAAAGCTGAACGACGATGATCATAATCAGGTGCTTGTTTTTGGCAACCGTGATTAAAGCACGGAACAACGAGTCGCTTTTCTTTTCGGTCGGAACAACCTCCCTAACGGTGAAGAAGCCGATCTGAAGCGTGGTAAAAGCAAGAATTGCAAGAATCAGAACCGTAAGAAAATATCCTTTTTTATCGTTCCCTCCGCCTAAAGCCACAACAAAAATAAAGAAAAGGTCAAGAGCCAGAAGCGAGCCGAGAGAACCGAAGGTCGAGCTGAAGGACATCGCCTTATTACGATCTTCAGGCTCGGTATATAAAAGCGGCTTGAGTCCGGCAAGCGGGATATCAACCATTGTAAACGAAGTGATGAACAGCACATAGGTAACAAGCGCATAGATGAATTTTCCTGTTTCCGACAAAAACGAAAGCGGAGTAAACATAAGAATCGTAAAAATCATAAGCGGAAAAGACGAATAGAACAAAAACGGTCTGCATTTTCCCCATTTTGTGTGAGTCCTGTCAACAATCGTACCCATAATCGGGTCATTCACAGCATCCCACACTCTTGTAATAAGAAAGATCAACGATACTTTTTCAGGACTTATGTAAAGGATATCCGTAAAAAACATCGGCAGCGCCATTGAGGTCAAAGTAATAAAGATACAGTGGCCGAAAGCGGCGGAAGTTAAGCCGCCTGTGTTTTTCCAATAAAGTCGTTTTTCTTTTTTCATTTTGACACTCCTTGCTGATATTGGACTGATTTTCAGATTGAAATTCATACTCGGTTTTTATACCGGAAAATCAAGTGTTTTTAAAACACATATCCCGAAAGCCTTTTCCAACAATGACTCCCGGGATTTGATTGACTTGTCACACTGCAAATATATTGTTTTGTGCTTTTTGATACCCGTTGATAAAAACAATTTGCCGACTCAGGACAAATTCAATGCCGAGTTTTCTTGAAAAAGACCTGTTTTTACGCTTAACCGCCTGCCGCCGGAGACAAAAGCCAGAGTTCTTCCGAGCCTTTCAGCTTCATTTTCTTTTTCATACAACGCTCGCCGTCCACATAGACGATCGCGTCACCGAACGAAAGAGACTCATGCGGTCTGAGCGCAACGCTTCTTTCTTCGCACTCATGTGCGGCTTTGAGATCCTCTTCATAACGCTGTTTCATAATTTTTGAAATATTTTCAAACACCTCGGCAACCGTTGACGCTTCGGTTTCAAGATACGGTAAGCCGATGGTCGCTCTCAGTACACCGAAAATTTTAACTTTCACCATAAGGATCAACCTCCTTGATACATTCGGGAATCCGCACGCCGACTTTCTTCAGCGTTTTCATCGTCGGTGCGCCGTCCTTCCAGCCGCGCATCAGATAATAACTCTTTTTCATTTTGTCAAGCGGTACCTTGGTACGCTTGTCGCCGGGCACCTGCTCTTCATCGGTCAGACGCTTCGGAAGCGTGTCGGTGTCTTCGCCGACGGGAAGTCCGAGAATAATATTTGCAAGCCGTTCCGTGTTATAGCCTAGCTCGCCGTTGCGAAGAAAATCGCCGATTTTAAAGTGCGCGCCCGTTGCGGCGTTGTACACCCTCGGGTACTGCACAAGGGGAATGTTCAGATGTAAAATCTTCGGGAATCTTGAAGCAATCAGGATAATCGGCGTCGAATATTTCAGCACAGTCTGCACTGCTCTTGTAAGCAGGCTCGTCGGATGGGCAACAAGGAAATACGGCAAAATCGCATACGAGGTAAACACGCAGAAGCCTGCCGCCGAAGCCCCCTCCATAACGTTCTGGAATGTGACAACAAGTCCTGCCTTGCCCTTGGGCGTATAGGCGTCAATATTCAGTCCGAGACCCTCAAGCACAACAAGGTAGCCTGCGTTCAGATGACAGCCACCGCGGTTCGAAGTCGCATAGCCCAATCCGTGACCGACAGCGCCTCTCGGCTCGTAGGCCGCAAGCTCAAGCCCTTTGGCGTTGATGGCAAATTCCTTGCCGCCGAACTTTTCGCTCATTCTTTTTGTGCCGTTGGCAAGCTCATCGCCGATTCCCCGCCTGAAAGCGATATCCTCAAAGACCTGACTTAAGTTGTCGGTTTCGCCGAAATTCAGCCCGCAGTCCCACATTCCCTTTTCGTTCAGTTCCATCGCAAACGCAACCGAGCCTGCGGCGGAAATCGTGTCGATTCCGAGCTCGTCCAGTTCATAGTTCCATTTGATGATTTTTTCAAGGTCGTCGTTGAGAAGATTCGGGCCTAAAAGACCGAGAGTTTCCAGCTCGGGTCCTTTGATGTTCTTTCCGTTATAGTCAACACGCCGTTCGCACTTCATCGGGCAGGAATGACAGCCGGCATTTTTAATCAGATGCTTTTCGGCAAGCTCTTCGCCGGAGACCTTTTCGAAATTTTCAAACCGTCCGTCGCTGAAATTCTTGGTCGCTAAAATTCTGTGTGCCTGCATGGGGGCAACCAATCCCGCCGTGCCGAGTTTTGCCAACTGTGCACCTGTGATCGGATGCTTCAAGAGCATTTTGCGCCACTGAGCGTTGATTTTGTCAAGTCGCTCCTTGTTATAGATCGGAACCTGCATGTTGCCGCCGGCGGTGACGATTTTAATGTTCTTATCGCCGAAAACCGCGCCGACTCCTCCCCTGCCCGCAGTTCTTTCTCCGCTGAAAACGCAGGCATAAAGCACCTTGTTCTCCCCTGCCGGGCCGATGACAAGCTTGCCTGTTGACGGTGGCAAGCCCTTTTGCGCCGCCGTGGTGTGAAGTCCTCTTTTTTCGGGTACTTCATGGAAGGTGATCTTGTCCTCCCATACCTCAATCCAGGTAAGCTCCTGAGCCTTACCCGTGATAATCATGGCGTCATAGCCGGCTTTTTTCAGATACCGTCCGAAGTCGCCGCCGCAGTTTGAGGAGGTCAGAATTCCCGTAAGCGGTGACACGGTCGAGATATTGAAGCGTGACGACGACGGAGAATCACAGCCGGTTAGCGGTCCCGTGGTAATCACGAGCCAGTTATCCTCGTCAAAGGCTTTCATGCCCGGTCTTATATGATTGAGCAGAATATCGCCCGCCATGATTTTTCCGCCGACAGTGCGAAGCCTGTCCTCGTCCGTCCACGGAAATTCGCTTGTTGTTTTTTTCGTAAGGTCAACGAACAGAACGTGACCCATATAGCCCTGAAGCTTAGACATAACGCTTTTGACGCAGACAAAACTGCGCCTATCCTTTCTTTTTATTTGCAAAACGCACAGTCAACCGACGCTTTGACGCAAAGTACGTCAAAACGGTCACTGTCATATACATAAATTTTTCCGCTCATGCTTTCGTCACCCGACGAAAGATATCGGATCGCCGCCGTAGCCTCCAAAGAGCCGATCAATCCGGCGGTACTGCTGACGGAAACGGTTTTGCCGCTATGTGAAATCATGCCGGCGCAAAAAAGGCACGGCGTTTTTCCGGGGACAGAAAAGTACATTTTTCCGTAAAAGCCGTCAATTCCTCCGTCAATGACGGGTATGCGGTTCTTTTGACAAAATCCGTTTACGACCGCTCTTGCTTCGCTGTTGTCAACGGCAAGAATGATAA
>JBJFHV010000444.1:0-6713 GCA_051894015.1 Acutalibacteraceae bacterium
AGTAGCTAATTCCAAAAAGTACAAACTAACCATTAGTGAGACAAACTAAAATTTACAGTCTTCCCGATACAGACAAGCCGACTATGCGGGCGAAAACTACCCAATAATACCGAGGCACACCCGCGACCGCAATTATTCACTATTCACTATTCATTATTCACTATTTTCAAAGGGTTTGATAAAATGAAAATCATCGACATCATCACATCCGACAAGCCATCCCTTTCCATGGAGGTTTTCCCTCCGAAAACAACGGCGGCTTACGAGTCCGTTCAAAAGGCAACCGAAGATATCGCTTCGTTAAAGCCCAGCTTTATGAGCGTCACCTACGGAGCCGGTGGCGGAACATCGGATTTCACCGTTTCGATCGCTTCGAACATCGAAAAGAATTACGGCGTGACGGCACTTGCCCATTTAAGCTGTATTTCATCGACAAAAGAACAGGTGAAAAATCAGCTCAGACAGCTGAAAGAAAACGGAATCGAAAACATCCTTGCTTTAAGAGGCGACATTCCTCAGGGTATGAACACGGATCATCTTGACTACCGCTACGCAAGCGAGCTGGTTTCCGAGATTGCCGCAACAGGCGATTTCTGTATCGGCGGTGCGTGTTATCCCGAATCTCACCCCGAAAGCACGGATTCGTTTTCGGATATTCAACATTTAAAAGAGAAAGCGGACTGCGGCTGTCAGTTCTTCACGACGCAGATGTTTTTTGATAATGACATTCTTTATAACTTCATGTACCGTATCCGTGAAGCCGGAATCACCGTACCTGTTGTTGCCGGCATCATGCCGGTTGTCAATCCGAAGTCGATCAAGCGTATCTGCTCCATTTCAGGCACGGCTTTGCCGCAAAGGTTCTGCCGCATTGTCGATAAATACGGCTATGACAGCGAAAAAATGAAGCAGGCAGGAATCGCCTACGCAACCGAGCAGATCATTGACCTTTACGCCAACGGAGTCAACGCCGTACATATCTACTCAATGAACCGCCCGGACGTTGCCGAAGCAATCATGAGAAATGTTTCCAAAATAATCGAATAAGGTTGTGAGTCTGTGACTGCGCAGGGAATCGAGCTTCGCTTTGCGAAAGCAGACGAAGTAAGCATTAACGAAAAAGAAGCTTATATGTATATGGGGCTTCGCGCTAAAGCTCCCGACGAACAGGTCGAGGGGCTTTTTTCTTCATGTCTTGAAGAAGTGAAAAACGCCGTTTCCTATAAAGCGTGCTTCACCGAAGTGACACTTGAATTTCCGAAAGAAAACGAAGTCTTTTTAGGCTTTGGAACAGTCAGAAGCGAAAAGCTGTTTAAGCATTTGCAAGACTGTAAAACAGCATATATTTTCGCCGCCACTGCCGGTATGGGAATCGACCGTCTTATTTCCCGATACAAGGTTTTATCGCCGTCAAAAAGCTTAATCATCGACGCAATCGGTTCGGCGGCGGTCGAGGGTTGGTGCAACCGACTCAACGCCGACATTGTAAACGGGAGCGCAGCGAAATCCCGGTTCAGCCCGGGCTACGGCGACCTTTCGCTCGAATATCAGAAGGATATCATCGAATATCTGGACGCATACCGAAAAATCGGCATATCACTGTCAGATACGCTGTTTATGACGCCAACAAAATCAGTCACGGCAATTATCGGAGTACGGTAAATTTGTCGCGTGGCGACTTCAATCCCGGGTCAGGCAGTGCTTGATTAAAAGCTGAGTGCCCGAGCCGTTAGTTGAGCGGTAAATTTTAGTTTAACGGTGGGAACCCCTCCGACGGCTAACGCCGCCACCTCCCCTTTCAGGGGAGGAAAACACTTTATCAAGTCAGCAATAATAGGGTTCTCCCCTGAAAGGGGAGATGTCAGCTCTGCTGACAGAGGGGTTTCAACAAACTAAAATTTATCGCACTTAAAATCCTTGAAGAAAGGAAACTCGATTATGACTATTATAGAAAAAATCAACTCCTCAACTACCTACTTTGACGGCGGTATGGGTACGCTTTTGCAAAAAGCAGGCCTTATGCCCGGCGAGCTTCCCGAAACGTGGAACCTCACCCACCCTGAAAAGATGACCGAAATTCATCTTGACTACCTGAAAGCCGGTTCAAATGTCATCACCGCCAACACTTTCGGCGCAAACTGCCTGAAGTTCGATAATCTTGACGAAATTATCGGGGCGGCTATCTGGAACGCAAGAAAAGCCATTGAGCTTTTTGGCGAAAGCGAAAACCGCTTTGTTGCCTTCGATATGGGACCGCTCGGGAAAATGCTCAAACCCTTAGGCGAGCTTGAATTTGAAAAAGCGGTCGAGATCTTCTCGGAAAGTGTAAAGCTTGCCGAAAAGCACAACGCCGATCTGATTCTGATTGAAACGATGAACGACCTTTATGAAACGAAAGCCGCCGTTCTTGCTGCAAAGGAAAACAGCACTCTTCCCGTTTTTGTCACAAATGCTTATGATGAAAACGGAAGACTCATGACGGGGGCAGACCCCGAAGCGGTCATTGCAACACTCGAGGGGTTAGGCGTTGACGCACTCGGCATCAACTGCTCATTAGGTCCCCGGCAAATGAAAGAAATCGCCAAACAATACGTCCGTCTTTCCTCTCTTCCGATTATCGTTAACCCGAACGCAGGTATGCCCAAAAGCGTTGACGGAAAAACCGTTTTTAACGTTGACGCCGACGAGTTTTCCGACATCATGACCGAGATTGTTTCTTTAGGCGTTCAGGCCGTCGGAGGCTGCTGCGGTACGACGCCCGAATACATCAAAAAGACGGTTGAAAAGACAACATCACTTGCCTTTACTGAGCCGACCGAAAAGGAACGAACCCTTGTTTCCTCTTACACGCACGCCGTTGAAATCGGCAAACGACCCGTACTGATCGGCGAAAGAATCAACCCGACAGGTAAATCAAAATTCAAAACGGCGCTGCGTGAAAACAACATCGGCTACATTCTGTCCGAGGGCATCGCACAACAGGAAAAGGGCGTACAGATTCTTGACGTCAACGTCGGTCTTCCCGAAATAGACGAAGAAAAAATGATGGTGACCGCCGTCAGTGAGCTTCAGGCGGTGCTTGACCTGCCGCTTCAGATTGATACCGTCAAGCCCGGCGCTATGGAAAAAGCACTTCGCATTTACAACGGGAAGCCGCTGATCAACTCCGTCAACGCAAAGGAAGAAAGCCTCCAAGCGGTGCTTCCCCTTGCGAAAAAATACGGCGGTGTGTTAATCGGACTGACAATTGACGAAAGCGGCATTCCCGAAACGGCCGAGGGCAGACTGGCACTTGCCGAAAAAATCGTAGACAGAGCCGCAGAATACGGAATCAGAAAAAAAGACATTATCATCGACACCCTTGCCATGACGGTTTCGTCCGACGACAACAGCGCAAAGGTTACTCTTGAAGCAATTGAGCTCATCAAGAAAAAGCTCGGGGTTAAATGCTGTCTCGGCGTGTCGAACATCTCGTTCGGGCTTCCGAACCGTGACGACGTCAACAGCTTCTTTTTGACAATGGCGTTCACCAAGGGACTTGATGCGGCAATCATGAACCCGTACTCGGCAAAAATGATGAAAAGCTATCATTGCTTCTTAGCTTTAAACGGCATGGATAAGGGCTGCGGTGAATATATCGACTTTGCGTCCGGCCTCACCGAAGAAACCGTTATCAAAAAAGAAACTGTCACCGGAAAAGCAGCAGATACGGAAGACAAGCTTCAGTATGCCGTCATCAAGGGTATGAAAGAAGCGGCACACGAAGAAGCGAAAAAACTGCTGGGTGAAAAAGACGCGATGACCGTCATCAACAGCCACATTATCCCCGCGCTTGATGCGGTCGGCTCTCGGTTCGAGAAGAAAACGATGTTCCTGCCGCAGCTTCTGATGAGTGCGGAAGCGGCTTCGGCGGCGTTTGAAGCCGTGAAAAGTGCGCTCGGCACTTCGGCGCCGAAGAAAGAGACGGTCATCGTCGCAACGGTCAAAGGCGACATTCACGACATCGGAAAGAATATTGTCAAGGTGCTTTTGGAAAACTACGGCTATAACGTCGTAGACCTCGGCAAGGACGTTCCGCCCGAAACGGTACTTTTAAAGGCGAAAGAAACCGGCACAAAGCTCGTCGGGCTCAGTGCTCTGATGACAACAACCGTCGAGGCAATGGAACAAACGGTCAAGCTTCTTAAAAAGGAACTGCCGGACGTCAGAACCGTTGTCGGCGGTGCGGTGCTGACGCTCGAATACGCCGATATGATCGGTGCGGACAAATACGCCAAGGATGCCATGGAAACCGTGCGGTATGCCGAGACGCTTTTCGGTCATTGTTGACAGATTTTAGCGGCTTTTCACGCTTCGGTTAGCTATCTTTTCCGTTGACAGTGCAAGCCAAATGTAATATAATAATCAAAGGTATGTTATTGTTCAGTTATCGCCGTTTTTCGTTCTCTTTATCCGGACGAAAAACAGCGGCATATTAAAATTTTCGGAGGTTATAAAAAATGGTAAGAGCAATTGTCGGTGCAAACTGGGGCGACGAGGGGAAAGGTAAAATTACCGATATGTTCGCCGCGGATTCGGATATCGTTGTCCGCTTTCAGGGCGGTGCCAACGCCGGTCACACCATCATCAACAATTACGGTAAGTTTGCGCTTCATCAGCTTCCCTCAGGTGTCTGCTTCTCTCACACCACAAACATCATCGGAAACGGCGTTGCGGTCGATATTCCGAGACTGATGAAAGAGATTCAGTCCGTCAAGGACGGCGGCGTTCCCGAGGTCAATATCCTCATCAGCGAAAGATGCCAGATCATGATGCCGTATCACGTTCTTCTTGACACCTACGAGGAAGAGCGTCTTGCCAAAAACGCTTTCGGTTCCACCAAGAGCGGTATCGCTCCGTTTTATTCGGACAAGTTCGCAAAAATCGGCTTTCAGGTCTGTGAGCTTTTCGATGAGAAATATTTAAGAGAAAAGCTTGAAAGAGTTCTTGAAGTTAAAAATCTCATTCTTGAAAACGTCTATCACAAGCCTCTGCTTGACGTTGACGAAATCTACAATACACTTCTCGAGTACCGTGAAATGGTCAAGCCTTATGTCTGCGACACCGCAAAGTTCTTAAGACAGGCCATCAAGGACGGCAAGAAGATCCTTCTTGAAGGTCAGCTCGGCTCGCTCAAAGATCCCGACCACGGTATTTACCCGATGGTAACCTCCTCGTCCACACTTGCAGGCTACGGTGCTGTCGGTGCCGGAATTCCGCCATACGAAATCAAGGACATCTGCGTTGTCACCAAGGCTTATTCCTCCGCTGTCGGAGCCGGCGAATTTGTCAGCGAGATTTTCGGCGAAGAAGCACAGCAGATGAGAATCCACGGCGGTGATGCCGGTGAATTCGGCGCCACAACGGGCAGACCCCGCCGTATGGGCTGGTTCGACTGCGTGGCAACAAGATACGGCGTGGAAGCGCAGGGCGCAACCCAGGTCGTTTTAACCGCTCTTGACTGCCTTTCCTATCTTGACGAAATCAAAATCTGCACAGGCTATGAAATCGACGGCGAGGTGACAAAGGACTTCCCCGTCACCCCGATTCTCAAAAAGGCAAAGCCCGTGCTTGTCACTCTCCCCGGCTGGAAATGCGACATCAGAGGCATTAAAGAGTTCGACAGATTGCCGAAAGAAGCGCAGGACTATGTCAACTTCATCGAAAACGAAATCGGCGTTAAGATTTCTTACGTTTCCAACGGACCGAAGAGAGAAGAAATCATTAAGAGATAAAGAACTAAAAATATCATGAAAGGACGCGTCACGCAGCAAAGCAAGCCCCGTGCCGCATGGTGAAATATGACTCAGGAAAAAATTCTCGTGCTTGACTTCGGCGGTCAGTACAATCAGTTGATTGCCCGCAGAGTGCGTGACAACAACGTTTACGCCGAAATCCTCCCCTACACCGTTTCCCTTAACAAAATCAAAAAGGGACACTACAAAGGCATTATCTTCACAGGCGGTCCGAACAGCGTCTATGACGAAGAATCCCCGCATTACACACCGGAGATTCTCAAGCTCGGCATCCCCGTTCTCGGCATCTGCTACGGCTGTCAGCTGATCACCTGGATGGAAAGCGGTACGGTTGAGACCGCCCCCGTCAGCGAATACGGTAAGATTGAGCTGAAAGCCAAAACGGACAGCCTTTTATTCAAGGGCATCGACAAAAAGAGCGTTGTCTGGATGAGTCACACCGACTACATCTCCAAGCCGCCCAAGGGCTTTAAGGTCATCGGCAAAACGAATGACTGCCCGTGTGCCGCTATGGAAAACCCCGACAGAAAAATCTACGCCGTTCAGTTCCACCCCGAGGTCACCCATTCTCAGTTCGGCAAGCAGATGCTTCATAATTTCCTTTACGAAATCTGCGGCTGCAAAGGCGACTGGGTCATGGACGACTTTATTGAAAATACCGTTGCTTCGCTCAAAGAGCAGATCGGCGACAAGAAAGTCATTCTCGGTCTTTCCGGCGGCGTGGACTCCTCGGTTGTTGCCGCGCTTCTCTCCAAGGCTGTGGGCAAACAGCTCACCTGCGTTTTTGTTGACCATGGGCTGATGAGAAAAGACGAGGGCGACATGGTGGAAAACACGTTTACGAAGCTGTTCGACATGAACTTCGTGCGTGTCAACTGCAAAGAGGAATTTCTCACCGCCTTAAAGGGCGTAAAGAAC
>JBJFHV010000445.1:0-6705 GCA_051894015.1 Acutalibacteraceae bacterium
TTTTACAACAATTCAAAAACGAAACAGATGCAAAAAAAGTGAAGCACCGAAATGCTTCACCTTGTTTTGAGCGTCAACTTATGCGATAGCAACTGTTGTCTCGGGAGCTTCGGGCTCTGCGGGATTGATAGCGCCCTGGATGTAATCAACAAGCTGCTGAATAACGCCGCTGAGATCGATAAAGCCGAGCTTCGAAAGAACCATAACAATCTTAAGAGCGACTTTTGCGAAAATAACGCCGACCTTAGCACCAACCTTGATCTGCCACAGGGGGATATCTTCGATATCGCCGAGACCGTTATCCTCAGTAGCTTCAACAGTGGTGTCAGCTGCGGGATCTTCAGCCGTTGCAAAAGCGACATTCATGAGAGAGAACATCATTACAAGAGCAAGAAGAACTGAAATTACTTTTTTCATGGGTATTACCTCCTTAAAAGATTAACTAAAGTATATAACCAAAAAGTGATTTTGTCAACAGGATTTTCAATATTTTCATACTTTGTCTAACGCTGTTTCATTTTAATTTAATATGTCGCCGGGCATTTTTCGCTTCAGCAAAAAACAAAAGACGCCGGACAATCAGCCGGCGCCCTTGAGCGGTTAAAATATGATCTTTAATCCTAATTTGATAAGGAGCTTTGAGAACACCGCAGCGAGTCTTGCTAAAAGCTCAGTGAGCCATTCAGGCGTATCAGACATATCGGTCTCTCCTTTCTTCGTATTGACAGCGAAAGAACTCTGTCTGACTATATAATAATACAAAATGCTTGTTTAGTCAAGATTTATTCACAATTTAATCGACAAATGTTTCTTATAATTTTTGTTTTGTTCGACTAAAAAGGCCATTATTCGTCAAGACTCAGACCGTACTTTCTCGTGAATTCCTTCATCACCTGCGAAGCCTCTTTTTTTCCCTGCTCATTGAGAACTCTGTAGCACATCAGAATCTGTCTTTCCTCGCGGCTTAAAAGACTGATCGGATCGTTCGACTCTAATTTGCTGTCGGCGCCGTAATCCTCCGGCATTCTTTTCAGTTCCGGATTGTTTTCCTCAACGCCCAAAAGATATCCGACCGTAACATTATAAATATCCGCAAGCTTCGCAAGCGTAACGAGCGACGGCTTCGACACGCCTGTTTCATAAAAGGTATACGTTGTCCTGTCAATACCCAAAACGTCAGCTATATTCTGCTGAGTCATTTTGTGTTCAACTCTGATTTGCCTTAATCTTTTCGAAATCATTTTTCGACCTCTTTCTGCTATTTCTGAGTTCATGCTACCACATTTTACATTTTAAATCAAGTCCGTTTATGAAGTTGGGCGGCTGTTTTCAAAAAATTCGATGATTCTTTCTGCGTCTTTTTCGCTGATACCGGAAACAGCGGCAAGCTCCTCTTTTTTCGCTTCTTTTATTTTTGAAAGAGACTTAAAATGTTTGATCAGCGCCGCCGCCTTTTTTTCTCCGATCCCGTCAATCTCGGTAAGCTTTGAATGAACCGAGCTTTTGGCGTGCTTTTGCTTATGGTATGTGATTGCAAAACGGTGGACTTCCTCCTGAATCGTCGAAACAAGCGTAAACACTCTTCTGCCCTCATTGATCGAGATTTCTTCGCCTCCTGAGCTGATTGCTCTTGTCCGGTGCTTGTTGTCCTTGACCATTCCGAAAACGGGCACGTCCAGACCGAAAGCCTCTATGATCGGTTTCACGGCATTCACCTGCTGCTGACCGCCGTCAAGCAAAATCAGGTCGGGCAAGATACCGAAAGTCGAATCCGTGTCTTTTTCTTCGATATAGCGGTTGAATCTTCGGCTGATGACCTCTCTCATGGAGCCGCAGTCGTCCTGTCCGGAAAAGCCTTTGATAGAAAACCGTTTATACGCCGCCTTATACGGTCTGCCGTTTTTGAAAACAACCATTCCGGCGACATTGTCCGCACCCGCCGTATGAGAAATATCATATGACTCGATGTATTCGGGCGGCTTTCCCAGTCCGAGAGCCTTCGAAAGCTCGTCGAGCGCCGCCGTCTCGCTTCCCTTTCGTCCTAGATATTCGCCGAGCTTTTGCGACGCATTACTCAGACACATTTCAACAAGTTTCGCCGTGTCTCCTCGCTGCGGCACGATGATTTCCGTCCGCCTGCCCCGTTTTTCTTCCAGATAGCGTTCAAGAAGCTCACGGTCGGAGACTTCACCGTCCACGACGATTTTCGGCGGAATTTCACGGTTCATTGAATAGTAGGAAATCATCAGCTCGTGCCTTGTTTCCTCCAGGCTTCCGCTTGAGTCAAAAATAAAATGGTCTGTCCCCGAAAGAAGCCCTCCGTTAAAATTCAAAACGGCAAGGCAAGCCTTTTCCTCGCTTTGTGCAATTGCAAAAACGTCCTGCTGTTTTTTGTCCGAACAGACCACCTTTTGCTTACTTGAAATTTTTTCGATTGCCTTGATCCTGTCACGGATTTTCGCCGCTTTTTCAAATTCAAGCTTTTCCGAAGCCTCGTTCATTTCGCTTCGAAGGTCGCTGAGCACTGCCTTTGAACCGCCTTTGATAAACGAAATCGCCTGACTGAGGCTTTCTTCATATTCTGTTTGGCTGATTTTCCCCGCACAAGGAGCACTGCACCGCGAAATAAAATAATTGAGACACGGTCTGCCCTTTTTGATATCCCGCGGAAAAACCTTTGAACAGGTCGGAAGCTTAAAAATCTCTTTCGCCTGATCAACGGACTGTGTGACGGAAAAATTCCCCGTGTACGGACCCAGATAGTCGGCGTTGCTGTCGTCCTTCCGGAAACAGGCACTGATGTTTCCCCACGGTCCTTTTGTGATCTTGATATAGCTGTAGCCTTTGTCGTCCTTCAAAAGGATGTTGTACTTCGGCATATTCTGCTTGATCAGACTGCATTCAAGCACAAGCGCCTCAAATTCACTGTCAGTCAGAATATAATCAAAGTCGTCCACATTTTCAACCATTTTTCTGACCTTAACAGTATGCGTATTCTGGGAGCCGAAATACTGACTGACACGATTTTTCAACTGCTTCGCTTTTCCGATGTAGATAATTTTTCCGCTTTTGTCCTTCATAATGTATACACCCGGAGACAGCGGAAGCTTCATTGACTTTTTTCTCAGCTCCCTGAGCTTTGGGTTTTGCTCCATAACCGCACCTTCTTCATAAAAAACCGGACTGAGAAAACATCATCACAGCCCGGCCGTATTTATTTTGTCTTAACCGTAGTCTTTGCCGAAACGGCATAAGCGACCGTTGAGCCTGCCTTTGAAAACGCACGAACCTTAAACGTGTAACTCGTTTTTCCTTTCAGTCCGGTCACCTTCAGCGAGGACGCCGAGGCGGAAAGTGTCTTGATCTTTTTATAGCCGTCCGATGTATATCGGAACACCTCATATCCGCTCGCGCCCGGCACCTTGTTCCATTTCAACGTGACGCTGTCCTTTGCCCCTGCTGCACTGAGCTTTGTTGCAGAGGGCTTAAAAATCAGATTCGTATAATCGGAAAAATCGGAATACAGCTTCATTGAGCCGACCGAATTGACTGCCTTGACCCTTAGCTTATCGGTTTGTCCGGCTTTGCCTTTGAACTGGTAATAGTTATTCTTGGTCGAAGCGGTACTGACATAACCCTTGCCTTTTACATACCGATAAATTACATAGCTGTCCGCTCCCGCCGTCTTGTCCCATCGTAAAACAGCGGTCGACTCCTGAATATCCGTCACTCTTACGTTCTTAACCGCAGCAGGACTCGTCGTAATCGTATAAACCGCCGAAGAAGGACTGTAATAATTTTTCCCGTCCTTTGAATAATAGGTATAGACAACAATCTTTCGGCTCTGATTGCTTTTCAGTCCCTTGACGGAAATTGTATTTGTTTTTACAGTTCCGATTTTAGTCAGCTTACTGCCGTAATAATAGACGGAATAAGCCGTTGCATCGGGGACCTTGTCCCACGTCAGCACCGTTGAGGCTGCCGTGGTTTTGGCGGCATTTTGCCTGATATTTTTAACCGCCTCCGTTGAGACTGCCACCGCACAGCTCGCCTTGATTTCGGGATTATCGGCACTCGCACAGGTAATTACAGCCGAACCGTAGCCCACTGCCGTAACCTTTCCGTCGCTTGAAACCACCGCCACATTTTTGTCACTGCTTGAATAGACAAGCTTACCCTTGGCAGAACCCGGAGTAATCGTCGGCTTCAGCACGTACGAAGCACCCTTTATCAGTTTCAGCTTTGAAGTAAGGGAAATTTTTTCTATTTTATCCGTCCCCTCGGCAACATCAAAAGCATATGAACTGCCTGCGATTTTCCACGAGGGTGACTTGCTGTTGGAAGCGATGACCTTCACTTTATATTTTCCGGCGTCCCGGACAACAAGCTTCGCCGAATTGGAAGTCACTGTTTTCGAAGAAACAAGCTTTGAATCACTGTCATAAATCCGGACGCTGTATGCAGAAGCACCGCTGACAGACGAAAAACTCACACCGAATTCTTTTCCCTCGGTGACGGAAGAAGAAACAGACTTGATCGTCGGCTTTTCATAATAGCCGGAAACGTATTTCGGATAGTTTAAAGCCGCCCAGCCCTTGAGACTGCCGTACTGAACATAGCCCCAAAGATAGCCGTCCTTATCGGTCTTTTGCATAACAAGGAAGCTTTTTCCTGCCGGTACAACACCGAGAACGAGAGCACTGACTGACGCAGAAGAGCGTATATTGAGGTTGCCCTCATTGTTCATCGTCCACTTTTCGACGGATTTTGCATCATCGTCCGTAGTCGTTGTCTGGCCGGAAACAGTGAGAGAATACGCCTTGCCCGTCATCTTCCATGACGGAGTTTTGCTGTTCTTGGCAGTTACCTTAACGGTATACTTTCCGGCGTCTTTTAATGTAAAACTGCCGCTTGCCGCGCTAATCGTCTTTGTCAGATACGCCTTCCCGTTGCTGTCATAGAAGCAGACGGTATAGCTGTCTGCGCCGTCAACGGCAGAAAAGCTCAGCGTAAAGCTCCTCCTGGCAACAGGAGAAGCGGAAACAGACTTCACAGTCGGAGAAGCGTAGCTTCCGCTGACATATTCGGAATAATTGAGCGCCGCCCAGCCGCTGACGCCGTCATAAGTCACATAGCCCCAAAGATAGCTTCCGGTGTCAATTTTTTTGGTGACAGGGAATGTCTTGGAAGCCGGAACCTGACCGATAATAGCGGCGGAAACCGAAGAGGTGCTTCTGATGTTCAGATTTGCATCGGCGGCCATTTTCCATGTTTCAAAATCCGAAACCGGCTCCTCAATCACGTTTTCGCCGTCGGAATTGCTGATTTTTTCATAGATGTCAACGTCGCTGTTTTTTCTTGTATTGTTCTTATCATGAAGGACATAAGAAAACGAAGTCAGCTTCGACTTGTCCATCTTGCCCCATTTTATCAGGCAGTTACCGCCCCAGTTTGCTCCGACATAAGCGACGGTACTGCCGCTGACGCCGACAACGGTGATGGAATGTCCGCTGTACCGGATGATATCACCGACGCAAAGCGCGGACAGGTTCAGAGTTGTCTGCTTATCCCATTCTCTCGGATTGGTTCCGACAATATCATAGGCACTTTTATAAGCAAAGCCCATACACTGAATAGCATTTAAAAAGCTGTTGCACTCACAGCCGCCGGGTGTGATACTGCAACCGGAAGAAAAATGATGCGTGCAAGCGGTATTCGTATAGCCGTCGGGATTGTTAGTTTTTGAGCCGACATGGTTCCAATACTTCCCGTTCGGGAACTTTTTGGCAAGTTTTGTAAGCTCCGTTGTCGCTGAAGCGGCTGAAACATTGACAAATCCGACATTCAGACAGCCGAAAACCAACAAACCGCAAAGCAGCAAAGATAGGATACGTTTCATCATAAGCCTTTTCGCCCGAAAACGAGCTCGTCCTTTCTTTTCATTTCGTTTTTCTCTACAGAAATTACATAAGACAATTTTAAATATTATATCATACTTTTTAGAATATTTCAAGTTTGGACGCAAGGCGACCGATTGCCGGGAAACGATTCCGGCTTTCTGCCATTACGCATGAAAATGCACCGCCCGATGTGAGCGGCGCTTCTTTTTTCGGATCAATACAATTCCGCAAGCTCATAAATCAGCTTTTCGGTCTCTTCCCAGCCGATGCACGGGTCGGTGATCGACTTTCCGTAGGTGCCCTCGCCGATCTTCTGACAGCCGTTTTCGATGTAGCTTTCGATCATCAGACCTTTGACAAGCTTATCGATGTCAGAATTACAACGGCATGAATGAAGGATTTCCTTGGCGATTCTCGGCTGATGCATATATTTCTTTGCCGAGTTTGCGTGGTTGGTGTCCACGATGACCGCCGGGTTCTGAAGTCCTCTTTCGGCGTAAAGCTCGCAAAGACGGCTCAGGTCTTCGTAGTGGTAGTTCGGGAGCGACTGCCCGTGCTTGTTGACGTAGCCTCTTAAAATTGCATGAGTAAGCGGATTTCCGTGCGAATGAACCTGCCAGCCTCTGTAAATGAAGTCATGCTCGTGCTGAGCGGCGGTAATCGAGTTCATCATAACCGAAAGGTCACCGCCTGTCGGGTTCTTCATGCCGACGGGGATATCCAGTCCGCTTGAAACAAGGCGGTGCTCCTGATTTTCAACCGAGCGCGCGCCGATTGCAACATAGCCCAGAACGTCGGAAAGATA
>JBJFHV010000446.1:0-6702 GCA_051894015.1 Acutalibacteraceae bacterium
TTTTCTTTTCTTCGGGAACATATCCGCCTCTTTCAAAAAAGCTGTTGTCAAATAAACTGACATCGGTAATAAAAAGCTTCATGATTTTTCTCCGTATAAAAACAGGCAGTCAACAAACTGCCTGAAAACTGTTCTGTTCAATTATTGTTTCCGCCGTTCTGGGAGGAATGAGGATCATTCGGATTTTGATAATACGTATTCTGATTCTGCTGCCATGCATTCGGATCGCCGCCGGGAGCCGCATAATACTGTTGATCGCAGGGTTCGTCGCATTTCGGCATAATGAAGATACAGGCAATATAGAAAACAACCGAATAACCGAACAGAATAATCAGCACAAGGAAAATAATTCTGACAATCGTCGGATCAATTCCGAACCATTCGGCCAGACCGGCGCAGACACCGGCAATCTTTTTGTCGTGACTTCTTGTAAGACGGCGGGAAGTATTGTGATAAAGCTGATAATAATTATCCGGTGCTTTCGGAATGATAAGCGCAGCGATAAAATAGATAATCAGGGCCGGAAGCACCTGTGTGGCCAGAGCCAGCAAAACAACACCGAGCCTTACGATGGTCGGGTCAATATTGAAATAATCGGCAACACCTGAGCAGATGCCGCACAGCTTTCTTTCAGGGGAACAATAAAGCTTTTTCTTCATAGCACACTACCTCTTTTCATTGAACATTATTTTGAAGCTTCACCGCAGCAACCGTATTTTTCATCAGCATTGCAATCGTCATCGGTCCGCAGCCGCCGGGCACGGGCGTAATAAACGAAGCTTTTTCTTTTACATTTTCGAAATCCACGTCGCCGCAAAGCTTTCCGTTTTCATTCCGGTTAATTCCGACGTCAACGACGACAGCCCCGTCTTTGACCATATCGGCCGTAATAAACTTCGCCTTTCCGACAGCGGCAACAATCAAGTCCGCCGAGCGGCATATTTCGCCGAGGTTCTTTGTCCGGGAATGGCAGACGGTAACCGTTGCGTTCTTTTCAAGAAGCAAACACGCCATCGGCTTTCCGACAATATTGCTTCTTCCGACAACCACACAATTCTTTCCGCAAAGGTCAATGTGATAATACGAAAGAAGTTCCATCACACCGGCGGGGGTGCAGGGAAGAAAAACGCCGTCCCCTACCCACATTTTTCCGACATTCACACAGCTGAACATATCCACGTCCTTTTTGGGATCAATTCTCTCGATGACCGTATTTTCATCGATGTGCTTCGGAAGCGGAAGCTGACAGAGGATTCCGTTGACCTTTTCGTCGGCGTTCAGTCTGTCGATCAGTGACAACAGCTCCTGCTGTGTCGTTTCCTCAGGGAGCGCGTATTCCTCGGAACGGATTCCGGTAAGCTCACACGCTTTTTTCTTGTTGTTGACATAAACTCTTGAAGCCGGATCAGAACCGACGATAATCACCGCAAGACAGGCTTCAATCCCTTGGTTTTTCAGTTGTTCCACCTCAAGCCGAACGCTTTCTTTTACTGCCGCCGAAACGGCTTTTCCGTCAATCAGTGTAACCATTTTTCATCCTTCACTTTCGTTTTTATTCATTCTCATTGCCGTTGTTTTCTTCTTCCGGCTTTTCTTCATCGGTTTCGTTTTTCTCCTGCTTGTCAGGATCACTTTCCGACGTTTGACTCATTTCGCTTTTATCGGCTGCTTCCGGTTTCTGAGGCTTCGAAACAATTTTTCCGTCACGGATGACAACACCCTTCATCTTCTTTTTCATCGCCTTTTTCTCTTCCTTTTTGCGCTCAGCCTCAAGCTCCTTTTCGGTTTTCGGCGGGAAGAAGTCAACGCCCTCAATCGGTTTGGGGTGTTTTGTGTACTTTACAAGGAAAACGATCAGAAGTACAAGACAAACCGTCATCAGAACAATTGAAATCAGCTGAGACACACGGATATTGGAGCTTCCGACATAAAGGCTGTCCGAACGCATTCCTTCAACAACCGATCTTTCCAATCCGTAAAGAACGCCGTACATCAGGAAAAGCTGACCGCTGAATTTCCGGAACTTTTTCAACGCAATAAATAAAATGATAAAGCTCAAAATGCACCATACCGATTCGTAGAAAAACGTCGGATGGACATAAAGATCATGCTCCGCTATGTACTGCGGGACATTTTCAACGTTTTCAAGACCAAAATAAGCCGCATGGTCAGAAATATATTCGGCAACCGTATCGCTCATCATGCCCCAGTTTGAATAAGTGATCGAACCGAACGCTTCCTGGTTGGCATAATTGCCCCATCTTCCGATACCCTGACCGATCAGAAGGCTCATCGCCACCATATCAAGAAGATTGAGGAAATTCAGCTTTTCGATTTTGCATACAACGAAAGCCGCAAGTATGCCGCCGATGATACCGCCGTAAATGGCAAGTCCGCCCTCCCAGATTTTGATGATATCTCCGGGGTGCGCACCGTAATAATCCCAACGGAAAACAACATAA
Organism: Acutalibacteraceae bacterium; assembly: GCA_051894015.1. Taxonomy (GTDB): domain Bacteria; phylum Bacillota; class Clostridia; order Oscillospirales; family Acutalibacteraceae; genus UBA6857. Next base: position 2,463 of record JBJFHV010000446.1, read on the forward strand.
AAAAGTCTTGCACCGATGATTCCGAAAATCGTTCCGTAAAGCAGAACGTCGATCATTTTATCCAGATTGATTTTCCATTTATAAGCCACTCTTCCGCCGAACAACACGGCAAGAAGAAAGCCGAAAGCAATAATAGCACCGTACCATCTGACCTCGGTAAAGCCGAGATCAAGAATCTTAGATACGGAAAACTCTTTGGCAATTCCGGCGAATTTTACAAGAACAGTATCGCTCATAATTCTTCTCTCCCTTAAATACTCTGCGCGATTGCAATTACAACCGGCATGGTGATAATGGAAATGAAGCTGACCAATGCTACGGTTTTCGACGCAACAAACGCATCCTTGTTATATTTGGTCGCGAACATAAAGGTGTTGTTTGCCGACGGAACGCTCGCCGTAATGGCACTTGCGGCAAGAAGCGTCCCCGTGATACCGCAAAGGCGGTAAATCCCCAGACACAAAAGCGGCAAAACAATCAGCTTTAAAAGCGCAACGAGATAGATCTTTTTATCAACAAATATCGACTTGAGGTCGGTGTTCGAAAGATAGGTTCCGAAAATCAGCATCGCAGTCGGAGTCGTCATCGAACCGACCATATCAATCGGTTCGGCAAGCACCGACGGCAGCTTGATTTTCAAAAGAAACAACGGCAGACCGATGATGACCGAAATGACACCGGGATTCAGAACAAGGCTTTTGAAATTCACCTTGAATTCGTCCCCGGACATCACTTTAACGCCGTGGGTAAAGGTGATGATATTAAACGCGATGACACCGCTCGCGCAGTAAAAAACTCCCTCGGCACCAAGCACCGCCTGAGCAAGCGGCAAAGCCATAAAACCGACATTTCCGTAAATGGAAGCATATTTATAAACCGGGTCGGTATAGTTTTTCTTCCGGAAGAACGGAAGATTGAGCGTAATTGCGATAAAATGAGTGGCAAAAGCGACACCGAGCGAAATAAAAAACATTTTGATCGTTTCCGCCGTACATTCCATATTCAAAAAGGAATTGACGATCATGCAGGGCGTCATGATGTACAAAAGCAGATCAATCAGCTTTCTTGCGGTTTTTTCAGTGAAAATTTTACCCTTGTCGCACACAAAGCCGGCAAAAACAATAATATAAAGGATCGCAACCTGAACGGCCGCCGTTTTAACATTCTCAAAAAACACTTCCAGCACTCCTGAATCTTTAGCAATCGAAAAAGCGAAAGGTGCTTCTTGACGGTTGCACACAGCTTTTTAACGGTTGCTCTAAGTTTACTGTTCGATCTCAGCCCCGGTCACAGACGTGTCCGCTTCGGTTCCGTTTTCTTTCTGAACCGAAAACTTCACCGCCAAAGGAACCAGCATAACGGCAAAAACACAGAACATCAGGTCATTAAAGCTGAAAGCATAGTTCGGATTGATATATTTATCGGCGTCAACAAGCGTAAAGATCAGCCGCGGAATGTTGACCGAAAATGCAATAAGCGCCGCACTCAGACCGAAGGCGGGAATCCGCCAGCCGAAGCCCTCGCTGTATACGCCGCTGTTGACCTGGGCAAACGCCATAAAGAACAAAATCATAAACGCAAGCATACTCAGCTCAAGGAAGAGGTCAGACACACGAAGGAAGCTGATTTTGCTGACAAAGCGGAAAATCAGTCTGAAAGCGACCCAGCCGACAGGAGCCAGTGCTACAATCTTATGCTTTCTTGCGGTTTCACTTCCGTTTTTGAACGAGGCGGCAAGATAGAATAAATACAGCGCCGACAAAAGGGCAAAGGCTGCCTGAAGCGCTTTCGGAAGCTCTCCCGACGACATCATCGCCTTGAATCCGGAACCGGCATAAGCGTCAGCCGAACCGGAAGAAGTAATACTTTGCACAAACGACGTCGCACTGTTAATGAACATCGAAATGCCGAAAATCGCCGTAACCGCACAAAGCGGCTTCGATTGAATCGTGCTTGTACTCAAAGTCGCAGATTGCTGACTCAGATAGGACAAAACACAAAAGGCAAGGCACGAACCGAAAAGAACAATATAATAGAGAATCGTAACGATACTCGACTGCTTATAAAATCCGGTTTCGGCGTCAATCAACGTCGCCACCTGAACACAGCGAAGTACGCAGCAGACAATCGCCGAAATCAAAAACAAAAGGGGCAGATTGTCAACCGTTATTTCCTTTTTGCTTGTTTTAATCTTCATTTTCAGCATCTCCCAATACAGCAATTCTCTCCTCGGTTGGAATATATTCGCCGGGGAGAACAAACTTCTCGTCTCTTTCATCAATCGGGACGTACTTTTTCGGAAGGGCAATACTCTTGTAAGCAGGTCTGATGATTTTTCCGCCTGTCAGAAGCTCTTCCATTCTGTGAGCCGCCCAGCCGACGATTCTTGCCGTTGCAAACATCGGCGTATAAAGATCCTCGGGTATTCCGAGAATTTCGTAAATAAGACCGGAATAAAGATCAACATTGGCGCACATCGGCTTGTTGAGACCTTTAATTTTTCTGAACTGTTCGGGAGTCAGCTTCTCAATCAGGTTAATCAGCTCAAATTCTTTTTCATAGCCGTTTTTATAAGCAAACTCTTTTGCTTTTCTTTTTAAAATAACGGCTCTCGGGTCGGAAAGCGTATAAACGGCGTGTCCCATTCCGTAAATCAGACCGCTTCCGTCTCCCGCCTGCTTATTGATAACCTTTTCGATATAGGCGGCCACCTGTTCTTCGTCGCCTGTATCCTCGATATTTTTCATGAAGTCACGGATCATACAGCGTACCTTATGGTTAGCGCCGCCGTGACGCGAGCCTTTAAGCGAACCGATCGCCGCAGAATAGGCGGAGTAGGAATCCGTACCGCTTGACGTCAGCACGCGGCAGGAGAAAGTCGAATTGTTGCCGCCGCCGTGCTCCGCATGAAGTATGAGGCAGGTGTCAAGAAGCTTGGCTTCTTCGTCGGAGTACTTCCGGTCAGAGCGGATAGAGCGCAGAATGGTTTCCGCGGTGGAAAGCTCCATCTTACCCGGATGAAAATACATACTTTTTCCGTAATATTTATGACGCTTCACCTGGTAGGCGTAGCTCATGAGCATCGGCATCTGCGCAACAAGCTGAATCGACTGACGCAGAACGTTTTCAATGGAGTTATCGTCGGGACTGTCATCAAAAGAATATAGCGTCAGAACACAAAGCTGAAGCTTATTCATAATATCAAGCGAAGCGTTTTTCATGATGACATCTTCAATAAACGTTTCGGGTAAATCACGGCATACACCGATTGCATTCTGAAAAAACTTCAGCTGATTATGCGTCGGCAAAGAACCGAAAAAGAGCAGATATGCGACCTCCTCGAAACCGAAACGGTTTTCTTTTTCGCACGCTTCTATAATTTCATTGACATTGACTCCGCGGTATTTTAAAACGCCGTCCTTCGGCACCTTTTCACCGTCGTCAATATAGTAGCCTTCAACACTGCATATTTGAGTAAGACCGGCCATAACGCCGGTTCCGTCGTGATTTCTAAGTCCTCTTTTTACTCCGTATTTCCAAAAATCGTCATGATTAATTTTGCTTTTCTTTTCGATTTTTTCGCATATTTTCGCGAGAACCTCAGGTGAAAGCGGATTTATGTGTTCATGCATAAATTAACCCCCGATAAATATGATTATAGCTGTAATTATCTTACATTTTATAACATACAATAAACAAAGTCAATACAAAAACCATTACGAAAGTATTACAATTGCCGACGTATTTATGTAGGAAATTACCAATATCTGCTTTTAAGCTTTGTCAATTATAACAACAGAAAAACAAACAAACCTTAAAGGAGGACGCAAATGAAGCTTTATCTGATCATTATTTTGATTTTATCTCTTTTTATGCTGCTTTTTCCTTTGGCAATGAGCGCCGATAAAGGCAGCAAAACCGAGCTTACCACCGCAAATAACCAACTGACAACAGCGGCGATGACGACGGCTGAGCCGGAAGAAAGTGAACCGTCGGAAACGATAAAGGTGCTCCGGACACAAAGCGGAAGGGTTATTGACGTCGAGCTTTATGATTATGTCGTCGGCTGTGTAGCGGGCGAAATGCCGGCCTACTACGAAAAAGAAGCACTTAAGGCTCAGGCTGTCGCCTGTTACACCTATGCCAGATGGATCACCGCAAACGCCGACGGCGGAATAAACGAATATGACGTTTCCGACTCCGCCGATAAGCACCAACGGTACCTTGACGAACAGGAACT
>JBJFHV010000447.1:0-6695 GCA_051894015.1 Acutalibacteraceae bacterium
GACACCGCACGGCATGATCGCCGTTGACGGAAAAGACTGCCTGTTCCTTGCCGTTGTTGTTCCCGGCGACGAAAAGGTTGACGAAAAGGAAATCAAAGAAAGCATTGTTTCGGCAAGAAAGGTTGACGACTTCGTCATCAAGAAGTTCATTGACGCCAAAGAGGACGAGCAGGGCAGACTGCTTTCGCTCGACTTCAAGAACGTGGAGCAGTTCAACTTCGCTTACGACGTGGTTGACGCTATTGCCGAAAAGGATCCGCAGAAGCTTGCCATGCTTCATATCAGTGAGGATATGACCGAGCGTCGTTTCAGCTTTGAGGACATGAAAAAGGAATCCGCAAGAGCGGCGAACTATTTCAAGTCTCTCGGTATCGGCAAGGGCGACCGTGTCATGGTCGTTCTGAAAAGACATTATCAGTTCTGGTTCACGATTCTTGCGCTTCATAAGCTCGGCGCAGTTGCCATTCCGGCAACGCATCAGCTTCTTGAGCACGACTTTGAGTATCGCTTCAACGCCGCCGGCGTCAAGGCGATTGTCTGCACATCAGCCGACGACACGGCTCATCAGGTTGACCTTGCCGCCGAAAAGAGCGAGACGCTGAAGGTGAAGATCATGGTCGGCGCCGATCGTGAGGGCTGGCACAACTTCGACAAGGAATACAAGCTCTTTAGAAGCATTTTCCCGAGAGAGGCGGACACCGCCTGCGGCAGCGACCCGATGCTGATGTTCTTCACTTCCGGTACAACGGGCTACCCGAAAATTGCCGAGCACAACTATAAATACGCGCTCGGTCACTATATCACCGCCAAATACTGGCATTGTGTCCATTCCGACGGACTTCACTTCACCATCTCCGACACCGGCTGGGGCAAGGCGCTCTGGGGCAAGCTGTACGGTCAGTGGATGTGCGAGGGTGCGGTCTTTACCTACGACTTTGACCGCTTCCACGCCGATAAGATTCTTCCGATGTTCAAGAAATATAACATCACCACCTTCTGCGCTCCGCCGACGATGTACAGAATGTTCATCAAAGAGGATCTTTCCGCTTATGACCTGTCTTCCATCAAGTACGCCACAACCGCCGGTGAGGCACTGAACCCCGAAGTATTCTATCAGTTCAAAAAGGCAACCGGCCTTACCATCATGGAGGGCTTCGGTCAGACGGAAACCACGCTGACGATTGCGAACCTTGTCGGCACAACGCCGAAGCCGGGCGCCATGGGTAAGGCGGTACCGACCTACGACATCGACCTTGTCGATACGGACGGAAACCCGGTTGCAACGGGTGAGTCGGGCGAAATTGTTGTCAGAACGGACAAGGGCGATCCGTGTGGCCTGTTTATGGGCTATTACCGTGACGAAGAAAAGACGCTGGAAGCGCACCACGACGGTATGTATCACACGGGCGACGTTGCCTACCGCGACGAGGACGGCTATTTCTGGTACGTCAGCCGTATCGACGACGTTATCAAGTCCTCGGGCTACCGTATCGGACCGTTCGAGATTGAAAACGTTATCATGGAGCTTCCCTATGTACTTGAATGCGGCGTTTCCGCGGCTCCCGATGAGGTCAGAGGACAGGTTGTTAAGGCAAGCATTGTCCTGACCAAGGGAACCGAGGGCACGGAGGAGCTGAAAAAGGAAATTCAGACCTACGTCAAAAAGCACACCGCTCCCTATAAATACCCGAGAATCGTTGAGTTTAGGGATGAACTTCCCAAGACGATCAGCGGTAAGATCATGAGAAACAAGCTTTAATATGAAAGACACAAAACGAATCACACTTTTTTGCGGACATTACGGCAGCGGAAAAACGAACCTTGCGGTAAACTTTGCAAAGAAGCTGAAAAATGAGGGCAAAAGCGTTGTCATCGCCGACCTCGATATCGTCAACCCCTATTTTCGCACCAAGGACAGCGAGCAGGAGCTGAAAGGGCTCGGAATTGAGCTGATCTGCTCACAGTATGCCAACTCGAACCTTGATATTCCGGCTCTTCCGGCCGATATGTACCGCACGGTTGAGGACAAAAACACCTATGCCGTGCTTGATGTCGGCGGAGACGACAGCGGTGCGGTTGCGCTCGGGAGACTTAGCGAAAAAATCCGGGAAGAAAACAATTTCGAGATGATTTTTGTCGCAAATTTCTTCAGACCGTTGACAAGAACGGCCAAAGAGGCTTACAATATACTATTAGAGATTGAAAAAGCGTGCGGGATATCGTTTACCGCAATCGTCAACAACTCGAACCTCGGAAACGAGACGACTGCCGAAGATATTCTCAGAACGGACGAAAAAGCAAGAGAGCTTTCGGCTCTTTGCGGCTTGCCGGTCATCATGACAAGCGCAGTCGAAAGGCTTTGTGAAGAAATCGGCGGCGTCGCGGGCGAAATCTTTCCGATGACGCTTCAGAAGAAATACTTCGATATCAATGCGTAGTTTATATAAAAAGAAAGGAGGCTTCACCGAGGTTCAACAACCATACGGTGACGCAAAAACTATGGCAAAAGTTACTTTCAGAACGGAATTATGCAAGGGCTGCGGTCTTTGCGTAAGTGCCTGCCCGAAGCATTTGTTATATATTGATAAGGACAGGCTGAACGAAAAGGGACATTCCCCGGCGGCGATGAGCGACGAAAGTCAGTGTATCGCCTGCGCATTCTGTGCAACGATGTGTCCCGACTGTGTGATAAAAGTTGAAAAGTAAGGAGCTGAAAATATGGCTGAAAAGGTACTGATGAAAGGAAACGAAGCAATCGCCGAGGCCGCTATTCTTGCCGGCTGCCGCCATTACTTCGGCTATCCGATAACACCGCAGACGGAAATTGCCGCCTATATGGCAAAAAGAATGCCGAAAATCGGCGGTACATTTTTACAGGCGGAAAGCGAGGTCGCCGCAATCAATATGGTCTACGGCGTCGCTTCGACAGGTAAGAGGGTTATGACTTCCTCGTCAAGCCCGGGAATTTCGCTCAAGAGCGAGGGGCTTTCCTATCTTGCCGGCTGTGATTTGCCTGCTTTTGTGGTCAATGTTGAAAGAGGCGGTCCGGGACTCGGCGGCATTCAGCCGAGCCAGTCGGATTACTTCCAGGCAACAAGAGGCGGCGGGCACGGCGACTATCACATGATTGTGTTGGCGCCTGCCAGTGTTCAGGAAATGGCAAGTCTTACGATCAAGGGCTTTGACCTTGCCGATCAGTACAGAATCACCTCGATGATTCTTGCCGACGGTACGATGGGTCAGATGATGGAGCCGGTGGAGCTTTCCGAAGTAAAGGTTCCCGACTACGACAAATCGTGGGCAGTTACGGGCACGAAAATGCAAAGAGAGCATAACATCATCAACTCTCTGACGCTCGTTCCCGACGAGTTGGAAAAGCAGAATTTTGCAAGATACGAAAAGTATAAAATCATTGAAGAAAACGAGCCGATGTGCGAAAAGTTCATGACCGAGGACGCAGACATCATTGTTGCCGCTTTCGGTATTGCCGCAAGAGTTGCGAAAAATGCGATTGTTGAAGCAAGAAAGCAGGGCATCAAGGTTGGTCTGATCCGCCCGATCACCCTTTGGCCGTTCCCGAAAAAGGACTTCTTGGAAGCGGCAAAGACGGCAAAGCACTTTATCTCGGTTGAGCTTTCCATGGGTCAGCTGATTGAGGACGTTGAGCTTGCCATCCGCTGCACAAGACCCGTCACGCTATGTAACCGTGTCGGCGGAATGATTCCGTCCCCGGCTCAGGTGCTTGACGCAATCAAAAAGGCAAACGAAGGAGGCGACAGATAATGGTCGTATTTGATAAACCGAAATCACTCGTTGACGTGCCGTTGCACTACTGCCCCGGCTGTACGCACGGTATCATTCACCGTCTTGTCGCCGAGGTCGTAGACGAGCTCGGAATCGAGGGCAAGACGATCGGTATCGCGCCGGTCGGCTGCTCGGTTATGGCATATAACTATTTCACATTTGATATGGTCGAAGCCGCTCACGGAAGAGCGCCCGCCGTCGCAACCGGCATCAAGCGCTCCGACCCCGAAAACGTTGTTTTCACCTATCAAGGCGACGGAGATTTAGCTTCGATCGGTATGGCGGAAACCGTTCATGCCGCAACAAGAAACGAAAACATTACCGTCATTTTCGTCAATAATGCCATCTACGGCATGACGGGCGGACAGATGGCGCCGACGTCTCTCCCCGGTCAGATCACGCAGACCTCTCCCTATGGCAGAGACGTCAAGCAGTGCGGCTTCCCGATTCGTATTTGTGAGCTTCTGTCGACCCTTGACGGTCCGGAGTATCTCGAAAGAGTGACGGTCAACAACGTCAAGAACGTCCGAAATGCCAAAAAAGCGATTAAAAAGGCATTTCAGAATCAGCTTGAGGGCAAGGGCTTTTCGCTCGTTGAGGTTGTTTCGACCTGCCCGACAAACTGGGGTCTGACACCCGATAAGGCGATGAAATGGCTTGAGGATAATATGCTGCCTTACTATCCCTTGGGCGTTTATAAGGACCGTTCGGCACACAAGGAGGAAGAAGCATGAGCACAACACAGATTCTGATTGCCGGCTTCGGCGGACAGGGCGTTCTTTTTGCCGGTAAGTTTATCGCAAATAAAGGTCTGATCGAAAACCGTCAGGTCAGCTGGCTTCCGTCTTACGGTCCCGAAATGCGAGGCGGCACGGCCAACTGCAATGTAATCCTCAGCGATGAGCCGATCGGCTCCCCGATTATTGACAAGCCCGACTGCTTAGTTGCGATGAATCTTCCGTCGCTTCGCAAATACGAATATGACGTTGTTCCCGGAGGCGTGATTATACTTGACTCGACACTGATTGAAGAAAAGGTGGACCGTGACGATGTGACGGTTTACTACGTTCCGGCAACAAAAATGGCAAGAGACGGCGGCTTCGGCAATCTTGCGAACATGATTCTCATGGGTAAGCTGATTGCGGTTTACGAGGACATGGGGCTCAAAAACACCGAACAGTCGCTCAGAAAAGTCATTCCGCCGAGAAAGGCCGACCTGTTTGACGTGAACCTTAAGGCGGTTGAAGCAGGATATAATTTCAAATAATAAATAACGGAGGTTTTTTATCATGGATATCAAAATCACCAAAACGACCAATCCCAAGAAGAAGCCGGCAAAGGGCGAACCTCTCGGCTTCGGTCACATTTTCACTGATCACATGTTTGTGATGAACTATACCGAGGGCAAGGGCTGGCATGACCCGAGAATCGTTCCCTACGGCGAAATTTCCATCGAGCCGAGCGCCATGGTTTTCCATTACGGTCAGTCCATGTTTGAAGGCATGAAGGCATACAGAGGAAAGGACGATACGATCTATCTTTTCCGTCCCGATATGAACGCAAAAAGAGCCAATCAGTCCAATCAGAGACTTTGCATTCCCGAAATTCCCGAGGACATGTTTGTCGAAGCCGTCAAGGCGGTTGTTGACGTGGACCGTGACTGGGTACCGTCCGACCCCGGCACTTCGCTTTATATCCGTCCGTTCGTGATCGCAACCGACGCTTTCTTAGGCGTTGCGCCGTCCAAGACGTATCTTTTTATGGTGATCCTTTCTCCGTCGGGCGCTTACTACGAAAGCGGTCTTGAGCCGGTCGGTATCTGGATTGAGGACGAATATGTCCGTGCCGTCAAGGGCGGAATGGGCTTTGCCAAAACCGGCGGCAACTACGCCGCAAGCCTGATTGCACAGGTTAAGGCGCATGACAGCGGCTATTCGCAGGTACTCTGGCTTGACGGTGTGGAAAGAAAGTACATCGAAGAAGTCGGCGCGATGAATATCTGCTTCAAGATTTCCGGCAAGGTTGTTACCCCGATGCTCAACGGCAGTATCTTACCGGGTATCACAAGAAACTCCATTTTGCAGGTTTGCCGTGACTGGGGCTACGAGGTTGAGGAAAGAAGAATTTCCGTTGACGAGCTTGTTGCCGCCGCCAAGGACGGTACACTTGAAGAAGTCTTCGGAACCGGAACGGCCGCCGTGGTTTCTCCTGTCAACAAGCTTCGCTATGAGGACGACGTGATGAACATCGGCGACGGCTCGATCGGCGAGCTTACTCAGAAGCTTTATGATGAGCTGACGGGCATTCAGTGGGGCGAAAGAGAAGACACAAGAGGCTGGAGAGTCACCGTTTAAGTATAATCCACGGAAATCCGTGTGTTATAAAAAAACTTACAAACCAACAAACCGAAAGCGGCGAGGGAATTTGCTCCTTCGCCGCTTTCGGTATTTATCCTTATTTCAGTCGGAATAGTATTCGGACATTTCGTTTGCTATATCGTCCGTGTTTTTTGTTTCGGGCGGCTCTTTCAGTATGCCGTTTTCGAAAACAAGCGTTGCCCGAAAGGTTTCCCGACGACTTTCACCGCCGAGGTCTTGCGGAAGAGGAACGCCGAAAATTGTTATGTTATGCTTTTCTTCTTGGGCAAAATAGCTTTGAACTTCGGTGACGGTGCCGCCTTTGTAGTATATCGCTTCGAAAACTTTTTTGCAGGCAGGGGAGGACAGTATGTCGGCGGTTTCCTGCTTCGTCATGCCGGGTTTCAGACGCTCACAGTAGAAAGCAAGACCGTCCGGCTCAGTTCCTTTGGTTAATGGGTCAAGACTGATTTCTTTGCCGCAGACTTTGCCGTTTTTGTCAAATTCAATGAGAATATAGTCCTTCGGCAATTC
>JBJFHV010000448.1:0-6667 GCA_051894015.1 Acutalibacteraceae bacterium
TCCAAGGATAAACCTTTTTGCCGGGCAGATGTCCGCCCTCGCCGGGCTTTGCGCCCTGGGCCATTTTAATCTGAATTTCTTTTGCGCTGTTTAAGTATTCGCTTGTTACGCCGAAGCGTCCCGAAGCGACCTGCTTAATGGCACTGCAACAGTCAGATTTCAGTCTCGCCGGAAGCTCTCCGCCCTCGCCGGAGTTTGATTTTCCGCCGATTTCGTTCATTGCCCGGGCTAAGCACTCGTGCGCCTCCTGTGAGATGGATCCGTAGGACATCGCACCCGTCTTGAAGCGTTTGACGATGCTTTCTTCTTTTTCCACCTCGTCCAGCGGGATACCGCCGTTTTCGTCGTATTTGAAGTCTAAAAGGCCTCGTAAGGTGTGCGGAACGTCGGAGTCAACAAGCTTGGTATATTCAAGGAACCGTTCGTAGTCGCCCTCTCTTGTGGCTCTTTGGAGCGTGACGATCGTTTCGGGGCTGTAAAGGTGGTCGTCCTTGTCGTTGCCGGAACGAAGTTTGTGGTCGCCGCTTGAGTCAAGCGTGATGTCGATACCTAAGCCGAGCGGATCGAAGGCGTGTGAATGACGCCATTTGACGCCCTCGTCGATTTCCTCAAGTCCGATTCCGCCGACACGGCTTGTGGTGTTGGCAAAGTACTTGTCAATCACGCTCTTGCGGATTCCGATGACTTCAAAAATCTGCGCCGACTGATACGATTGCAGGGTGGAAATACCCATTTTCGAAGCAATCTTGACGATTCCGTGAAGCACCGCCTTGCAGTAGTCGTCAACGGCAACGCTTAAGTCCTTGTCGAGCATGCCGATATTGATCAGCTCCTCAATGCTTTCGAACGCAAGATAAGGGCAGACCGCTCTTGCGCCGAAGCCTAAGAGAGTTGCAAAGTGGTGAACGCTTCTCGGCTCGCCGGTCTCGATGATAATGGAAACGGCGGTTCTTTTCTTGGTTCGGATCAGGTGGTTTTCAACCGCCGAAACGGCAAGCAGGCTCGGAATCGCAACGTGGTTTTCGTCCACGCCCTTATCCGAAAGAATGATGATGTTGTTTCCGTTTTTGTACGCTCTGTCTACCGCAACGAAAAGCTGATCGAGTGCTCTTTCAAGCGGCGTGCTGATGTAATAGAGCAGCGGAATCGTGCAGACCTTGAAGCCCGGCTTATCCATGGAGCGGATTTTGAGCATATCAATATTGGTTAAAATCGGGTGCTTGATCTGAAGCACACAGCAGTTTTCCGCTTTTTCTTCCAAAAGATTACCGTCCGAGCCGATGTAAACGCAGGTGTCGGTGATGATTTCCTCACGGATAGCGTCAATCGGGGGATTGGTGACCTGAGCGAAAATCTGTTTGAAATAGTTGAACAGCGGCTGATGCTTGTCGGAAAGAACGGCAAGCGGAATATCAACACCAATGGCTGCGGTTTGTTCAATGCCGTTTTTCGCCATCGGTAAAATGGTTGTTTTCACGTCCTCGTAGGTGTAGCCGAAAGCCTTATATAAAAGATCGCGTTCTGCCTGCGTGTGCGTGTGCGCCTTGACGTTCGGAATCGGAAGGTCGCTTAAATGAACAAGGTTTGCGTCCACCCATTCGCCGTACGGCTCACGGCTTGCAAAGTACTGCTTGAGCTCCTCGTCGTCGATGACCCTCTTTTGCTTGGTATCAACAAGAAGCATTTTGCCCGGTTCAAGGCGGGATTTTTTAATGACCTTGCTTTCGTCGAAGTCGAGTACGCCGACCTCACTCGACAGCACAAGATAGCCGTCCGAAGTGATATAGTATCTTGACGGACGAAGCCCGTTTCGGTCAAGCGTTGCGCCCACAACGTCACCGTCGGAAAAGAGAATGGCGGCAGGACCGTCCCACGGCTCCATCATGGTTGAATAGTATTCGTAAAACGCTCTTTTTTCAACGCTCATGTTTTTGACGTTCCGCCACGGTTCGGGAATAACGATCATCATCGCAAGCGGAAGCGGCATCCCGTTCATGACGAGAAATTCAATCGTGTTGTCAAGCATCGACGAGTCCGAGCCGGACGTATCGACAACGGGAAGAACCTTGTCCATGTCGTCGCGCAAAAGCGGAGAGTCCATGGTTTCTTCGCGCGAAAGCATACGGTCAATGTTGCCCCGGATGGTATTGATTTCGCCGTTATGAAGAATGTAGCGGTTCGGGTGCGCTCTTTCCCAGCTCGGGTTGGTGTTGGTCGAAAAACGTGAGTGAACGAGCGCGATTGCCGAAACATAGTCCTCACTTTGAAGGTCGGAATAGAACGAGCGAAGCTGATGCACAAGGAACATACCCTTGTAGACAATCGTCCGGCACGAAAGCGACGGAATATAGATGTTGTCCGTACTTTGTTCAAAAACACGCCGTGCGATATAAAGCTTTCTTTCAAAGTCGAGGTCGGTTTTGCAGTCATCGGGCTTTTTGATGAAAACCTGCTCAATATACGGCATACAGCTTTTTGCTTTTTCGCCGAGCACCTCGGTGCATACGGGCACGGTACGCCAGAAAAGAAGCTCTAAGCCTTCACGCTTTGCAATAACCTCGAAAAGCTTTTTTGCCTGATTTCTCGCCAGCGTCTGAGACGGGAAAAAGAACATACCGACGGCGTATTCTCTTTCTTTGCCGATCTCAATGCCTTTCTCTTTCGCAACACGGGAGAAAAACTTGTGCGAAATCTGAAGCAGGATACCGACGCCGTCACCGGTTTCGCCTGTGGCGTCCTTACCGGCACGGTGCTCAAGCTTTTCAACGATTTTCAGCGCATCGTCCACAACCTTATGGCTTTTTGTTCCGTCAATACTGATCACGGCGCCGATACCGCACGCATCGTGCTCAAAGGCGCTGTCATAAAGACCTTTTTGTATTCTTTCCATATAGTCACCTCCGACAGCAAACGAAAAGTCTGCTGTACATAAAGTAAAAAGGGCGCATCTCACCTTACGTGAAAGCGCCTTTGCTTTTGAATATAGTACATGATTTTTCCCGATTTGTCAATCGAGTATATGGTGAAATTCTATATTTTTTGACGTTTTCCTTGGTGATTTTACACAAAATTCAGGGTGAATTCCGGCTCACCACCTTGTCGGATATTCTGACAAGCATTTTCGAAAACGGAAGCAGGACAAAGGTCGAAACAACGTTAAATATAATATGCGCCGTGCTGATGCGCATTTTGGGGTCGGATATTTTGTCAAGCAGACCGCAGTACGGCGTGAAAAGCGAAATCAGAACGAAAAGGGCAGTTCCGATGAGATTGAACAGCAGATGAATGACGGCTGCCTGTTTTGCTTTTCTGTCCGAGCCTAAGGACGCCAACAGCGTCGGGACAACTGCGCCGATATTCTGCCCGAAAATCATGAAAACAGCATCGGCTGTTGTGACAAGCCCCGCTTTTGCCGCTGTCTGTAAGATGCCGACCGTTGCCGAAGAGCTTTGCATAACGGCGGTGACAAGAAAGCCCAAGAAAAGACTTTTGGTTTTTCCGAGTCCGTCTCCGATGAGCCGCTCGACATCGCCCGAAAAGTGAGTCATTGAGCTTTCCATGATGCTCATCGAGCCGAACATCAGCCCGAAAGCGACAAGAAAAATGGAAACAATGCGCAATTTTCCGCTTTTTGAAAACAGACGGATAAAAGCGCCGACAAAGACCGCAAAAGGGGCAAGCGACGAAATGTGAAAGCTTAATAAAAGGCTGGTCACCGTCGTGCCGATGTTCGCCCCCATAATGACGCCGACGGCATTTTCAAGCGTCATCATTCCCGAGGAAATAAAGCCTAAAGTCATGACCGTTGTCGCGCACGAGCTTTGAATTACGCCCGTGACCGCCGCCCCTGTCAGGGCGGATTTGATCCGGCTTCCCGTGAGAGAGCCGATGACTTTTTTCATTTTTTCGCTGTAAAGGCTTTCGGCGGTTTCCTGCATCATTTCGATTCCGAATAGAAACAGCCCGATTCCCAAAAGAAGCCCGGCAATATTTTTCATGGTTTCACACCCTTTTTATCATTCTATTACCGGGTGCAAAATAAATATGCTTTTTTGTTGCAAACAATGACAGGGTGATATATAATAAGAAAGTAAACACTTACTGTCCGTACAAAAACGGAGAATTAACGGAGGAAAATATGATAAACGTGATACCCAAACCGAATTACCTTGCTGTTACCGGGGGAGAAAGACCGTACAGCGAAAAAGACGTTGTATTTGTAAAGAATGACGCACTCGAAGACGAGGAATATTATCTTGAAATCACAAAAGAAAAAATTCTTGTCACCGCAAAGGGCGAGAAGGGCTTCTTTTATGCGAAGCAGACACTGAAACAGCTGTCGTTCCTGAAAGACACCGTATCCTGCCTTGTGATAAAGGATAAGCCGAGATATCCTTACCGTGCGTTTATGATTGATTCGGCACGGCATATGCAGACCGTTGACGAAATCAAGACCTACATAGATGCCGCCGCCCTTTTCAAGTTCAATGTTTTTCACTGGCATCTTTGCGACGACCAGGGCTTCCGCATCGAAAGTGAAGAATTTCCGCAGCTGAACGCGCACGGCTCATGGCGAAACGGTCACGGCTTCGGCTCAAAGAACACCGACCGTTACGGCGGCTATTATACCAAGGCACAAATCAGAGAAATCGTGGAATACTGCCGGGAACGGTTTATTGATGTCATCCCCGAAATTGATATGCCGGGTCATACGATTGCGATTCTCTCGTCCTATCCGTCGCTTTCGTGCCGTAAAAAGGAAATCCCGGTGGAAACAAGACCGGGCGTGCATAAGGACATCATGTGCGCCGGAAGAGAGGAGACGTTCGGGTTCTGCTTTAAGCTTCTTGACGAAGTGGCGGAGCTTTTCCCGTATGAATACTTCCATATCGGCGGCGACGAAGCACCGAAGGATCGCTGGAACGAGTGTTCCGACTGTCAGAAGAGAATCAAAGAGGAGCATCTCAGGGACTCCGAACAGCTTCAGGGCTATTTTGTAAACCGCATTGTCAGGCATATGGAGGAAAAGGGCAAAAAATGTATCGCTTGGAATGAGAGCCTTAACAGTGGTATGCTCGATAAAAACGTAATTGTTGCCGACTGGATGGATAAGGAGCACAGAAGCGAAAAATGGGCAAATGCGGGCGGAAAAATCATCGTCGAGGACTTCTTCTCGTATTATCTTGACTATCCCTACGGCATGACGCCGCTTGAAAAGACGTACCGCTTTGACCCGGATCTTGAGGAGCTTGATGAGACGGGAAGAAGCAACGTCATCGGAGTCGAAACGCCGATATGGACGGAATTTGTCGAGGACTTTGATCGCCTTTGCTTTATGTGTTTCCCGAGAATGATGGCGGTCGCCGAAATCGGCTGGACAAACGCCGCCAAACGCAACTACAAAAGCTTTGAGGAAAGAGCGGAAAAGTCAAGAGCACTTCTTGCCGAAACGGGTGTTACGATGGCTCTTCGGGAAAAATGGAACCCCAAGGGGACAAGGCGGATTCCCGATCTGATCAATCACTATAAGAGATTTGCAACGAAAGAGGGCATCAGACAGCTGCTTAAACTTGACGAAGAATAAAATATGTCCTGAAAGCTAAGTTATATTTTAAGAAGAAATAATAGTATAATAACACAAAAGGAGGTTGAAAACGATGTACTGTAAAAAGTGCAATTATATGAATGACGATCATGCCAAATTCTGTAATAACTGCGGAGCCGCGCTTGAAACGCCCGGCAACAACAATCCGCCGCCCCATAATAATTATGCCGGCTATAACGGCGCTCCGGGAAACGGTGCGAACGGACAGCCCGGTTTTAATTACGGTATGCCGTACAACACGCCGTATGACAGACCGCAGGGCTACACTCCCGCAAAGGTATATACGAATGTGATCCCGATCGTTTCGATTATATTGAGTATTCTGTCCATGAATCCGATTGCCATTATTCTTTCGGTTATCGCGCTCGTGAAATTCAATGAATACGATAAATCCCGCTTTAACGGTGTCGGTGTGATCGCCGACAGCGCCGGCAGAATGTCAAAAGGACTCGGAATCGCCGGTATCGTGATTGCTTCGCTGAGCATTGTTTCGAGTATTTTTACTGTTATTGCAGGCTTTTTCGGGTTCGGTTTGTGGGCCGAGCTGTTCGAAGAGATTATGGACGAAGGAAACGCATATTACTATTATTCAAATATGGCTGCCATACTGACACTTTTTTAAATGCTATCCGTTGAAAACCGAACAGGTTCAACCGTGTTTTACAAAAGGTAAAGCGCGGTTTTTTTATTTATAGAAAGGATCCTGAATATGATTGGCTGTTATTCGGTTGAAATCGGGTGATTTTTGGTGAATTTATTCAAAAATAACGGAGAAAACTCACCAAAATAACTAAAGCTTAATTTTTTGTAAAAAAACAGTAGATTTTAGAACAAGTTTTCTGTATAATTTCATAGATATGTAAAAATTTAATGGAAAGTATATGGAAAACTACATAGGAAAGGATTTTTGCTCATGTATACATTCAATATCGGTGAAACACCTGAGCAGCTTACGGCATTCAAAGAGGTCATTGAAAAGTACAAGGATGTTCCCGGCTGTCTGATGCCTGTTTTGCAGGAGGCACAGGGGGTTTTCGGCTATCTGCCGCTCGAGGTTCAGAA